>CAMNDR010000001.1 GCA_946535685.1 uncultured Clostridia bacterium
CGAGATCGCAGGCCCCGGTGTGGCATTCGAGTGCGAGGAAAAGCACGGCGCCCATATCAACGAGGATCATGTGATCGCCGAGATCATCGACCCTGTGACCGGCAAGCAGCTTCCCTGCGGCACAGCCGGTGAGCTGGTCTTCACCACCATCACCAAGAAGGGCATGCCGATGCTCCGCTACCGGACGCACGACATCTGCACGCTTTACAACGAGAAGTGCGCCTGCGGCAGAACCACGATCCGCATGGGACGCATCACCGGCAGAACGGACGATATGATCGTTGTCCGCGGTGTCAATGTCTTCCCGTCGCAGATCGAGACCGTTCTCGTGAAAACACCGGGTGTTGCGCCGCATTATCAGCTCATCGTGGACAGAGTGAACAACTCCGATACGCTTGAGGTCAAGGTCGAAATGACCGGCGAGGTCTTCAGCATGACCGATTCGCTCGGCGAGATGCAGCGTCTGCAGAAGCATATCCAGAACCAGATCAAGTCTGTGGTCGGCATCATGACCAAGGTCACGCTCACAGCGCCCGGCTCTCTGCCCCGCTTTGAGGGCAAGGCCAAGCGTGTTGTCGATAACCGGAAGCTCTAACAGCTTTTGATCCCGATCCTCTGCGCCGCTGCAGGCGGCACAGAGGATCACATCGATGTCTCTGGCATCACATGATATGCAGGAGGTGAAAGGATGTCTGAATCTGTCCAGCAGTACAAATGCCCGAACTGCGCCGCTGAGCTGCGGTTCAATCCCAAGAAGCAGGGCTTTGTCTGCGAATACTGCGAGAGCTTCTTCACGCCGGAGGAGTGCAAGGCTGCCAATGAAGAGCGTGAAGAGAAGGAAAAGCAGGAACGCCCACGCCGTGAGGAATTCGCGGAGGGGAACAACCTCTATTTCTGTCCGAGCTGCGGCGCGGAGCTTGTCACCGACAAGAATACCGTCGCTTCGGAGTGCTATTACTGCCACAATCCGGTCGTTCTCAAAGGACGGCTCGAAGGCGATTACCGTCCGGCACGGGTCATCCCGTTCAAGATCACCCGTGAGGATGCCGGTGCGATCTTCAAAAACTGGTGCAAAAAGCGCTGGTTCCTGCCGAAGGGCTTCCTGAGCGACAGCCAGCTTCTGCATATGGCAGGCGTGTATGTGCCGTTCTGGGTGGCTGACTGCAGAGTCCACGGCGTGATGCGTGCTGTCTGCAAAAAAAGCCGTTCGTGGACATCGGGCGGGTACCGCTATACCGAGGTCAAGGAATTTGACGTATTCCGGGATGCAGGCATCTTTTTCCACGGCATTCCTGCGGATGGTTCCAGCAAGATCGAGGATGAGCTGATGGAGGCGATCGAGCCGTTTGACTATGACGGTGCAACGGATTTTGAGATGGCCTATCTCAGCGGCTTTCTCTCTGACAAATACGATGTCAATAAGGCGCAGGTCTTTCCCCGTGTCCGCAACCGTGCGGTCAACGGCAGTGATGCGCTGCTGCGCGGCTCGATGGCGGGCTATGACTCCGTGCGTGTGACACAGTCGGATATGCAGGTGCTCCAGACAGACTGGCTGTACATGCTGCTGCCCGTCTGGTTCATGACCTATCAGTACAAGGGTAAGCAATACAGCTTCGCCATCAATGGCCAGACCGGCAAGCAGGCAGGCACACCGCCGCTTGCCACCGGAAAGCTGCTGGCAGTCTGTGCTGCGATCATTGCGGCCTCTGCACTTCTGGGGCTGCTGATAGGAGGGATGATGGCATGAAGAAACGACTGCTGCTGCTGTTCCTTCCGCTGCTGTTCCTTCTGCCGCTGCTGTGTCCTGTCACAGCACACGCAGCCGGCGGAGTCAGGGCTGTGCTCTATGATGAAGGCGGCCGCCTGGATAAAAAGGAATATGACGAATGTCTTGCCCGCCTGCAGAAGGCCGCTGACAAGACAAACATGAACGTCGGCGTTGTGCTCGGCGTACAGCAGCGCTCCGATCTCACGATCGAATCCGTTGCCAAGAACAGCTACACAGAGCTGTTCGGCAACCAGTCCGACGGGCTGCTGTATTATATGGATCTCAAGGGGAATTCTCCCTATGATTACATCGCCACCCGCGGCATGGCGCAGTTCTTCTACACAAATTCCTCGCAGCACAACCGCATCGACGATATTTTCACAGCGGTAGATCCGTATCTGTATCCGGTCGGGAGCGAGGATATTTCCGGTGCGGTCATGCAGTTTGCGGAGGAAGTGGAATTCTATTTTGATGCCGGGATCCCGGATCGGTATTATTATTATGATGACGAGACACGGCTGTACTATTCCATCGGTCCAGACGGCAATGTGCGGACAACGACCGGCAAGCCCTATCTCGATTATGGGACGATCATCGGCACGGTGATCCTGTTTTCGTTTCTTGGGCTGATCACAGCGCTGTTTTTCTTCTTTATCACAAAGGCTCGCTACAAGTTCAAGTATTCGCTTTCCCCGACCAACTATGTCAACCGCAAGAACGTGGAATTCTACAATCAATATGACAACCATGTCCATACCCATACCTCCAAGGTTTCCCTGAGCTCGGAAAGCTCCGGAAGCCGTTCCGGCTCCGGCCACCATCACAGCGGCGGCCACAGCCACGGCGGTTTCGGCGGCGGCGGACATCACAGATGAAAAACAGCCTTTACTGACAAATGAAAACGCACAAGGCAGAGCGCCTTGTGCGTTTTGTTCTTATTCAGCAGCAGGATCAGGCGCCGGTTCCTCGGGGGTTACCGGTTTCTCGCCGGTATGCTTGAGGTATTTCGACATTTTCCGGCGTTTTTTCTCTGCGTACATGATGTTGTCTGCCACCGTCACGAGCTGGAACAGATTGGTTTCCTTCTGCGGAACGGTGATATAATATCCGAGCGAAGCTGCCAGCGTGTAGGGCAGCCCTTTCAGATTTGCCGCAGCAATGCGCTGGTTGATGTGTTCGCTGAGCTCCTGCGCACGTTCTTCGGTATAGTCTGCTGCAAAGACGATGAATTCATCGCCGCCGAACCGGCAGCAGACCTCGCCCTCTGTGCAGGAAGCGGTCAGAATATCTGCCATCTCCGTGATGGCCGCATCACCGGCCTTGTGGCCGTAGGTATCGTTGATGTGCTTCAGTCCGTCCATATCCAGGAACATCAGCATCACGGGCTTCTGGAACCGGATGCACCAGTTGTACAGATGCTGTGTGCCGATGCGGAAGCCGTTGCGGTTGTTGATCTCTGCGAGCGTATCCACGGTATACAGCCGGTTGAGCTTTCGTGTCACACGGTCAAGACAGACGATCTTCCGCACGCTTTCCAGCGAATTGGCGATCGCCATGATGCAGTTGTGGAAGAGCTTGCTGCTGGTCGGGAAGCTGGTGTCCCGCATCACGCAGTAGCCCATGCAGCGCTCCCGGAAATGCAGCGGTACAAAGTAGTAATTCCCCCGTCCCTTCTCCGGACTGAACAGATTGGGCAGCATCTCCTCGGCATGGAACGGCTCCATGTGGACAAACATCCCGTCACGCCATGCAAGCGGTACGAGGATCTGGTCGCCGTAGCCCTCGGTGATATACTCATTCGGGGAGAGGATATGCATGAGATAATTCTCATCGGCCTCCTCAGCCACAATGCCGTCCTTCCAGCTGTCACACAGGCAGAGATAGAACTCCTTGCAGCCGAATTCCGGCACGAATCGTTCCAGATTGCTGACGAAATCCGTCATGGTATCGCACTCTGCAAGTGAGGAGCTGAGGCGGTTGGCAAGGGAAGCATCATTGGTAAAGGACTCCAGCACCTGGAAATTGCGGCGCTTGAATTCCTCCGTATTTGTGACCGGCACCTCACAGCAGCCGCAGCTCTGGGAGAAGCAGCATTTGGTTTCCAGGATCAAAGAACGATCCTGCTCGATCCCCTCCAGGTGGTTGAGGATCCGCTGACAGGCAAGCTGTCCGACACGGACAAGCGGCCGTTCAATGGACGTGAGCGACGGCGAATAATTCCGGGCATTGTCGATGTAGTCGAAGCCGGAGATCGCGACATCCTCCGGAACTCTGACACCGTGCGTGATCAGCGCATTGACCGCTGCAATGGCCATATTGTCGTTGGCGCAGACGATCGCCTGCGGGAACTGCAGCGGCGACTGCAGAAACTGCGTCACTGCATCAGCGCCGTCCTTGGTCATGAAATGCCCGTGATAGATGCGCTCCTCCTCGATGGGGATGTTGTGCTCGGACAGTGCGTCCTTATAGGATTTCAGGCGCTGGCGGCTGTCGATATTGTCCGCAGGGCCGGAGATATAGTTGATCCGGGTGAAGCCGTGGCGGACGATGAAATGCTCGACCATCGCCTGCATGGCTCTCTCGTTGTCGATGCAGATGGTATACATGCCGGGGACATCCTTGTCGATGCAGACCGCAGGGATCCCTGCTTCCCGCACCCGTTCAAGCACCTGCTCGAGCCGGTCAGACATCTGGATCGTGTTGATGACGAGGATCACGCCGTCAAACAGCTTGAAGTTGGCAAGGGAGAAGATGTTGTATTCGCCGGTATCGTGCCGGGTATCACTGCCAATGTTGCCAAATGCAACGAAGTGTTCAATCGAAATATCATTTGCAAAGGCAAACTGCCGGATCCCGTCAAGGATGCCTTTCTGGTATTCTTCATCAATTGTCGAGACGATTACTGCGATATGTGGTCTTTTTTCAGGCATAGATCTCACCGCCGGGCATTTCCGGCACGTCCTTTCCCTCAGAATACTGTGCAGGGTATACTTTCACAGCATATCAATTATACTACATTTTCGTAAACTTTACAATGGGATTTTATGAATATATCATGAATACAGCACTGCCGATCCATGATGCAGACAAAAGCAAGAAGCTGCGAAAGGCCTGCTTTCCGCAGCTTCTTGCTTTCCGCAGCTTCTTCTTTAGAGTGATTTCATTTACTGCAGCTTGGTGCCGCACATTGCACAGAAGGCAGAATCCGCCGCAGCCGGCGCACCGCAGCAGGTGCAGAAGCGCTTGGCAGGAGCTTCGGTTTCCTCAGAAGCCTTGGGCAGGATGATGTCTGCAGGCTTTGTCAGTGACGGCTTCTGCACAGCAGGCGCAGCGACCTCGGTGTTTTCCGCAGCAGAGCGGGTCTGCACATCCTCGGCGGTCTGTGCCGGCGCAGCGGCAGCGGCCTCAGGAGTCGGGTACTGCGGGGTGAGCTTCTGGCCGCAGTTGGCGCAGAAGGTATGGGACGTGTCATAGGTACTGCCGCACTGCATGCAGACCATCGCAGAGGGCTTTACCTTGGGGGTGCTGGGGATCTGTACGAGCTCAGGCTTGCGCTCCTTGACCTCCTGGATCTCTGCTTCGATCTCCTCGATGCGGATCTGGGAATTGGTGATGGACTCTACCTGCTCGAAGAAATCAGCGCCGGGATCGTCCTTGAACATCTCATAATAGAGCTGGCCGATCTCATAGAATTTTGCCTTGATGTTGCGCTTCTCGGCAGAGACCTCCTTCTGCAGCGAGGTGGTGTCGCTGAAATTCCGGAGCGACTGGGAAACGGTTCTGCCGGCGTTGGTCAGGTTGGCACTGATCTTATCTGTAATGGACATGGTTCTTTCCTCCTCTGTATCTGGCTGTTGGTTGATCCGGTACAGCATTCGCTGTTACTACCTATAGTATACCATAGCTTCCTGGAAAATGCAAGGGGTTTCTGGCGTATCACAAAAAATTCACACAATCCGGCGACGGCTTATTTTCCACCCAGTTTCCGCTTGTTTCCCTTCTCATCCATGATATAGGTATGGTCAAGCTGCTCCTGCAGATTGGCACGGAAGGCAAAGCGGTAGGCATCCCGGAGCTTCTTCTGCTCCTCTTTTTCTGCCTCGGTCAGCCCCTCGGCCTTGGCCTTGTGGGCGAGTTCGTTGATGCGTTCGATGAGTTTCGGATCCATAGTGATCTCCTTTCGTTACGATACCGTTGCATCCTTGATCCAGCCGTTGTCCGGCTCGGAAATGCAGATCTCGAATGTATGCGAGGCCCCCTCCAAAAAAATAACGGCGCCGGGGAGGCACCGTTTCCGATAACAGATGAAGTGATAATAGTGGGGGGAATAGGGGGATCGTCCGGGAAAATGCCGCTGCACTTTCCCGATCCGCTATTATCATAAACGATGAACCTTAAAATATGCTTAAAGCATGACAGGGAATCTCTATAGATTTCTGACCGTTTCCAGAGCCAGATTCATCATCTGCGTGAATCCTGTCTGACGCTCCTCGGCGGAGGTATATTCCTTCCGCAGCGGGCAGTCGGAGATCGTGCAGATGGTCAGCGCTTCCTTGCCGGCACGGGCAGCGTTCAGATACAGCGCCACGGATTCCATCTCCACGGCGAGCACGCCCATTTTCCGCCATTCGGCAAGCGAATCCGCATCATCATAGAACAGGTCGCTTGAGAACAGATTCCCGACCCTGACCGGGATCCCGCGTGCATCAGCGGTTTCCGCCGCCGCACGCAGCAGCCGGAAGGAAGCGACCGGTGCGATCGTTCCCGGCAGATTGTACTGCGCCGCATAATGGCTGTTCGTGGAAATGCCCATTCCGAGCACGATGTCCCGGAGCTGTACAGCATCGTCAATGCCGCCTGCAGAACCGATGCGGATGATGCTCTGCACCCCGAAGAAGTTGTACAGCTCATAGGAATAAATACCGATGGACGGCTGCCCCATGCCGCTGCCCTGTACAGAAACAGGTACGCCCTGGTAGGTGCCGGTAAAGCCCAGCATGCCCCGGAGCTCATTGACGCAGCGGACGTTTTCCAGATAGGTCTCGGCAATGAACTTCGCCCGGAGCGGATCGCCCGGCATCAGTACGACCGGTGCATAATCGCCGGCATTGCCCTGCAGATGCGGTGTAGACATGGTACATTCCTCCTTAATGCTTGTAGAGATTTTTGTATTTTTGGATGGCCGCAAAATAATCGCTGCTGCGGAGCCACCACGCACGGCGCACGCCGTTTCCGTCGAGGATCCGCAGATTCAGGAGCAGCTTGTTCCGCTGCAGACGATAGTGCCCGATCGTGCAGATATCATCCCAGCACACGCCGGCATCCATCGGGGACAGCGGCGCATTCGGATAGCTTCCGCAGCGGATGAACTGTTCAAGCTCCGGCTCGGTTTGCAAAGCGTCCAGCAGTGCATCGACCTCCGGCAGCTCAGACTGCGTTCCGGTCAGCGCTGCGACGGCATCCCGGTAGCCCTGTTCCATGCGCTGCGCAATGGCGCTCTGCCCGAAATGCAGGAGATTTCCGAGCGAATACTCCGGACTGATGCGGATCGCACGGCAATCCGGCGGAAGCTCGACCTTTTCGCTGCCTGTCAGCTCAATGATGACCAGATCCCGGATGCCTTCGTTCCGGTACAGCGGATAGGCGGGCGCATTGTCGCCGCCGAGGAACCAGCCGCCGTCCCAGTACTGCTCGCCGTCCACCTCCGCCTTGCCGTATACAGCCGGAATGGACGACGATGCGATCAGCAGATCCTCGATCTCCGCATCGCTCAGGCCATTGAGCCTGCGGTATTCCACCTGCATATTCTTCGCATTCAGGATATTGACATAGATCGGAACCGGGCTTTCCCGGACAGCCGCTAAATCGGCATGCTCCCGGATGATGCGGCGCAGCCCCTCACGGGAAGCGATCCGCTGCCCGTCCGTGCTCGGTGTGATGAAATCCGAGAACCGCAGCGATGACCAGACCCGGTAGGCATTTTCATAATCCCCCGCAGCCCAGAGCACCGCATTGAGTGCGCCCACAGATGCGCCGGAAATGGCATCGAACCGATCCAGTCCCTGCTCCCGCAGTGCCTTCCACACGCCGATCTGGTAGGCGCCCTTGGCACCGCCGCCGCAGAGGACGAGCCCTCTTTTCTTCATAGCCGGAAACCTCCTCTCCCGTTTTGCATGGAAAGTCGATGGTTATGCGTTTGCACCCCTGTGCGTGAGCTTCCGGATGAGTTTTCCCGCAAGCTGCGCAACAAGCCGGATCGCCTGCGCATTGAAGACGCCCAGACAGATGAGCAGGATCCCTTCCCAGAGCAGATACAGCTTCGGTGTGGTGATCGCAAAGAAGCTCATCCCGAACAGCATGACCGTATTCAGGAGGAACCGTCCGTGGCTGACCTTGAAATAGATGAGCCGGCGGGTGTCCACGATCCGCACGAGATAGCAGATGAAATAGCTTGCGAAGGTCGCAATGACAGCGCCCTGCACGCCCCAGCGATAGATCAGCAGGATGTTGAGGATGATGTTCGTTCCTGCAGCGATGAGCGCCGTCCACATGCTGTGGCTGGTCTTCTGCGTGGCGACATAGACGCTGCTGAGGAACTGGTCAAAGCTCAGCA
Organism: uncultured Clostridia bacterium; assembly: GCA_946535685.1. Lineage (GTDB taxonomy): Bacteria > Bacillota > Clostridia > Oscillospirales > Ruminococcaceae > UBA3855. Next base: position 8,382 of record CAMNDR010000001.1, read on the forward strand.
TGACGACCGAGATCGTCAGGATCGGTGCATAGAGATAGCACTTCGTATATTCCGGATAGACATTGTAATTGATGAGCAGCCCGCAGAGCGGCTGGATCAGCAGGATCATGAGACCTGCGGACAGGAACATGAATGCCTGATAATTCGAGAAGATCTTCCGGTAGAATTCGCCCTTGTCATCGGAGCTGTTCTCCTTGATGGCGGACATGTTCCACGCCTGGAAAAAGATGGTCGAGACCATCTGCAGGAGATTGGGCACCTTGGAGGCGTATTCATATACACCCGCTGCCGCATCGCCCACATCCGTGCTCACTGCATAGCCGTCCATATAGCGGACAAACGCTCTGTCCGAGAAGCCTGTGATGATCCACAGCACAGCGGTCGGGATCATCGGGATGGAGAAGCGCAGCATGGTCTTGGTGATGTCGTGGTTATAGTAGCGCCGGGGGTCGAAATATTTCCAGAGACTTGCCACAAACCACAGGAACAGTCCCGAACAGAGGTCGGACAGGAACACCGCCAGCATGAAGCCGTGAACGCCCCAGTGCAGCACAGAAATGAACAGCACGTTGAACAGGAACAGTGACAGCGTAGCCAAGATGCCGTCCAGCGCAAAGAGCCTTGTCAGATCCCTTGCCCGGACGAACTGCGAGCAGAGCTGCCGGAACGAGGACGCAAGGATATAGGCCAGCAGGAACAGCAGATACCCCTTGGTATAGGGCAGGAGCATGAGCAAAGGCGAGCACAGCAGCAGCAGTGCCGCACCGGCAAGCTCCACCATGCAGGCGGAGGTAAAGACTTCTTTTTTACTGTAATCCCGGTCGAGCCCGTAGCGGATGACGGCCTCAGCGATGGAGAAGGTGATAACGGGGATGATGAAATTGGCTGTCTGTTCGAGCAGTGACTTGGTGCTCGTGTCGCCGGGATTGATATTGCCGGAGTACAGCCGTGTCAGCAGCAGCAGCAGGATCTTTGATCCAAAGGAACCGATGGCAAAGATGACCGTGTTCTGCGCCAGCTTCTGGTATTTATTCAAAATGAAGCAACTCTCTTTCCTGATCAGTATTTATATTATACCAGATTTTCCGGAAAAAGGGAATAGGGTTTAGAAAATTTTTAGGCGCTTCATGGAAAAAACAATACCCCCTCCCCGGAAAGGGGAAAGGGCAATCACAATGATCGTTTTTTTGCTCAAGCTTTTTTTCGCAAAAAAAGCTTGCAGGGTTCCAAGGGACAGCGTCCCTTGGTCGCTCACCGCAGCGAGCGAAACTCTTATTTCTCCAGCGTGCCGTGGGACATTGCTTTGAGGTAGGCGTGGATAAAGCCGTCGATATCGCCGTCCATCACCGCATTGATATTGCCGTTTTCAAAGCCGGTGCGGTGATCCTTGGCGAGGGTGTAGGGCATGAAGACATAGGAGCGGATCTGTGCGCCCCAGCCGATCTCCTTCTGAACGCCCTTGATGTCGGAGATCTTCTCCAGATGCTCACGCTCCTTGATCTCCACGAGCTTGGATACGAGCATCTTCATCGCATAGTCACGGTTCTGGTACTGGCTGCGCTGTGTCTGGCAGGATACCACAATACCGGTCGGCTTGTGGATCAGGCGCACAGCAGAGCTGGTCTTGTTGACCTTCTGGCCGCCTGCACCGGAGGAACGGTATACCTCCATCTCAATATCCTCGGGACGGATGTCCACCTGGATGCTGTCGTCGATCTCAGGCATGACCTCGATCGCGGCGAAGGAGGTCTGCCGTCTGCCGGAAGCATCAAACGGTGATACACGCACAAGGCGATGTACGCCAGCCTCGGATTTCAGGAAGCCATAGGCATTCTCACCCTCGACCATGATGGAGGCGCTCTTCAGGCCTGCCTCATCACCGTCGAGATAATCGAGGAGCTGCACCTTGTAATTGTGGCGCTCTGCCCAGCGGTTGTACATTCTGTAGAGCATCTCTGCCCAGTCCTGTGCCTCCGTGCCGCCTGCGCCGGGGTGGAAGGTCAGGATGGCGTTCTTGCTGTCATATTCGCCGGAAAGCAGTGTTTCCAGCCGCTTGCTCTCAAGGGTCTGCTTGAAGTTCGCCATTTCTTCGACGATCTCATTCTGCATATCCTCATCCTCTTCCTCCATGCACAGCTCCAGCATGGTAAAGAGGTCATCGAGCTTATCTTCAAGCCGTTTATAGCCGGCGATCTTGTTTTCGAGCTGCTTGGTGCGCTGGAGCACTTTCTGGGAATTCTCCAGATCATCCCAGAACCCCTCGGCAGCGGCCTGCTCCTGGAGCTCAGCAACTTCCTCCTTGGCCTTGGTGATGTTCAGCACCTCGCCCAGCTCCGCAAGCTCCTTGCGGTAGCCGGTCAGCTCGACTTTCAGTTCATCTAATAAAATCATACTGTTACTCCTTTTTCTCTGCGAAATAGCGTCATGGTATTATTATACACGATATCGGTCTGAATTGCAAGCGATTCTGCGAAAAATTTTACGGTGGCTGAACAGAAAAGAACCCTCCCATGCGGGAAGGTTCTTCAGGACTCACAGCTCAGTCGCTTACATACGGGAGCAGAGCGATGTGTCTTGCTCTCTTGATGGCAACTGTCAGCTCACGCTGATGGAAAGCACAAGTACCGGTGACACGGCGGGGCAGGATCTTGGATCTTTCCGTCATGCACTTCTTGAGCTTTGCGATATCCTTGTAGTCAATCTTCTCTACACGGTCTACGCAGAACATGCAAACCTTCTTGCGGGGGCGCTTAGAAGGACGAGAACTTCTTTCACGTTCCATATCAATACTCTCCTTTACTCGATTTTAAAACGGTACTTCGCCGTCACTGAGAATTTCTTCAAAGTCACCAAGGTCGCCCAGCTCGATCGGCTGCGGTGCATTGTTGACTGCTGCCTGCGGGGGCGGGGGAGCCTGCTGCGGAGCGGGCTGCTGCTGGTACTGCTGACCGCCGTAGGACTGTCCGCCGTACTGCTGCTGCTGGTACTGACCGCCGCCATAGGACTGGCCGCCGTAAGACTGATTTCCATCGGATTTATTGCCACAGAAATCTACTCTTTCGGCAATGATCTGGTCACGGTACACTGTCTTTCCGGTCTGCTGGTCGGTATAATTGTCGTTCTGAATGCGTCCCTCTATATGAATCATACGTCCTTTAGAGAAATACTTGCTCACAAATTCAGCTTGTTGTCCAAAAACTGTGATATTAAAAAAATCAGTTTGGCGTTCCTGCCCTTGTTTCGCAAAATTACGACCTACGGCAATACTAATGCGACATACAGTAGTACCGCTTTGAGTAGTACGCAGTTCGGGGTCTCTGGTCAAATTGCCCATCAGAATCACTCTGTTATACATATCAGTACCTCCCATCCATCAGTGCATTTGAAGAAATCACGCTTGTCCGCCTGCTTACTTGGTGGTAACCAGAGCACGCAGAACGCCGTCGGTGATGTTCAGAACTCTGTTCAGCTCTGCCGGGAACTCGGGCTTTGCGGTGAATGTGTAGAGCACATAGTAACCCTCAGCCTCGTAGTTGATCGGGTAAGCCAGCTTGCGCTTGCCCCACTCGTTCACTTCCTCGGTCAGTGTGCCGTTCTTCTCGATGAGAGCCTTGAACTTGGCTACGAGTGCCTGGATCGCCTCTTCATCCTTCTTCAGGCTGAAAACGACCATTGCCTCATAAGATTCGTTCAGCTTTGCCATGTTGACTGCACCTCCTTTTGGATTTCGCCTGATAATCAGGCAAGGAATGGACACTCCGGTTCCGGAGCGGATTGCTCTTTCCTGAACAATCTTCAATATTATACCATAGCTTTTCCGGTTTGTCAAGGGGTTCGGAGAAAAAAACTGCATCCTGCGCAGCTTGCAATTTTCCGCAGGATATGGTATAATAAGACAGAATCACAGCAGAAAGGGGGCTTTCCATGCACGCAGGCGTTTCCACAGCATGTCTGTATCCACAGTATCTTGAGGATGCGCTGTATGAGCTGGCGCTCAACGGCATCACGCATACGGAGCTGTTTGTCAATGCGGACAGCGATATTTCCCGCACACGGGTCCACACGCTGCACGCCATCATGGAGCGCTATGGCGTGACCTGCCGGTCGGTGCATCCGTTTGCCTGCCCGCTGGAGCCGATGATGCTCTTTTCCGGCTATGCACGCAGGGTCGATGATATGATCGGCTATTACCGGCGTTATTTCGAGGTCATGCAGGAGCTTGGCGCAGAGATCTTCGTCTTCCACGGCAACGACAATCACCACGCTGTTTCGCCGGAATTCTACTGTGAGCGCTACATCCGCCTTGTGGAAGCCGGGAAGGAGTACGGCATCACCGTTGCGCAGGAAAATGTCGAGCGCTGCCAGAGCGGCAAGCTGCATTTTCTGCGGGAGATGAGCCGCATCCTCGGCGGTGATGCGCATTTTGTCCTCGATGTCAAGCAGGCTGTCCGGGCAGGGGAGAACCCCTTGAATATGCTGCATATGCTCGGCTCAAAGGTCTGCCATGTCCACATCAGCGACCACGGCGAAAAGGGCGACTGTCTGCTGCTCGGTGCCGGGAATTTCCGGATCCGCAGCTTTCTGGAGGTGCTGCATGGCTGCAGCCCGGATGCCTCCGTGATCCTGGAGCTCTACCGCCAGAGCTACCGGGGGATCTCCGATCTGTTCGGCAGCTACCGGATGCTCTCCTATATGATCGGCAGTATTGAGAAAAAAGCCGGAGAAGTACAGAAAAAGCAGTGAAATCCTGTTGAAAATCCACATTGACAGAAATTGCATTCTCTGGTATAATGATTGTATCCGGCAAATGCCGGCAACACACCGAAATGAGGTGACGCTGATGAAATGTCCCTACTGCGGATTTGAGGACTCCAAGGTCATTGATTCCCGTCCTTCCGATGAACGAAAGCGCCGGCGGAGAGAATGCCTCAAATGCGGCAAGCGTTTTACGACCTACGAGATCGTCGAGCAGCCGCTGCGGATCGTTCTCAAACGTGACGGTTCGATCGAGCCCTATGACCGCAGCAAGCTGCTCAGCGGCATCTACCATGCGATCAAAAAGCGTCCGATCACCATTGCACAGGTCAATGCGATCGCAGACAAGGTCGAGGATACCTACGCCAGCACCTGGAACAGCCAGATGACATCTGACAGGATCGGTGCGGTCGTGCTTGAGGAGCTGCGGGATCTTGACCACATCGCCTATATCCGCTTTGCCTCCGTCTATCAGGATTTCAAGGACGTGGCAGGCTTCATTGCGGCGATCACGGCGCTTGATGACAGCAAACACAAATAGGTATTAAGGAGGAAACAACAATGGACTTCAACGAAATGAAAGACAAGGTACTGGCTGATAAAAATGATATGTTCACCCAGGAAGACATCGACCAGAACAAGGGCGTCGCTGCAGTAGCGAGCTTCCCGGTGCTGTTCTGGATCCCGCTGGTGGCAAAGCCGGACTCCCTGTTCGGCAAATTTTATGCCAACCAGGGACTGATCCTGCTGATCTACAATGTAGCGGCAAGCATCGTGAGCGTCATTCTCGCCAAGATCCTCGGCTACATCCCGTTCATCGGCGGTCTGCTGGCAGGTCTGGTGTCTGCAGTGATCTCGCTGTCGCAGCTCGGCGGCTGGCTGCTCCTGTTCATCAGCGCACTGCAGGGCAAGGCAAGATCCCTGCCGTTCATCGGCGAGCTGTTTGCAGCCTTCAAGTAATCTCAGAGCATAGGCAACACCGCACAAAGCCCGCCTGACGGCTTGGCGGCGCATCTGCTTGCATCT
>CAMNDR010000002.1 GCA_946535685.1 uncultured Clostridia bacterium
GCGGTGTATTCATCGAGCGCTGGCTCGACCGCAGTGAAAAGCCCTTTTCCCGCCGCAACGGACAGGCGCTGCTTGTGTTCGGCGTGATGGCTGTCGGTATGGTGCTCGGCTATCTGCTGACCAAGGCGATGGCCAAGGACATCACCGCCGGCTATGAGGGTGCCTATTCCAACTATTCCGGCATGGACAAGTGGACGGACAATGCCCTGACCTTCCCGAGAGCATGGTTCTCGCTGCTCGGCGTTTCCATGGCTGAGGGCGACAAGCTCATGAGCGTGGACAGTGTCAAGGGGCTGCTGCTCGTCATCACCGGCGTTTTGCTGCTGGTGCTCCCTGTTGCAGCGCTCTGCTGCTATCGCAGGATCGAGGATGTCAAGTTCCGGATCCTCATCATCACACACTGGCTTATGGTCATGCTCATCATGATGGGCTATATCCTGGGCAAGCTCTCCAATGCCAACTGGCGGCTTTCTCCGATCGTTGCCATGTCGGCGCTGGTGTCGGTCGCATTCATCCGCTGGGCAGCCGGACAGGTTGATCTGAAGCGGCTGATGACGCTGGCAATGATCCCGATGATGATCGTCTGCACGGTGACGGCAGTCAATATTCTGAAGATGCCGGCCAAAAATACGCAGGACAATCATCTTTACCGCTTTGCAGAGCAGCTTGAGGCAAAGAATCTGAGCTATGGCTATGCAACGTTCTGGAATGCCAACGGCCTGACGGTGGCATCGGATTCGAGTGTCAAGTGCCGTGCCGTTGTGATCGACGAAAGCGGCTATCGTCCGTATTATTATCAGACCTGCAGAAGCTGGTACAACAGCCAGCCCGGTCAGTCACAGTATTTCCTGCTGATGTCGCAGAGTGAGCGGGATATGGTCGTGAATGCCGGCAGTCCGATCGTGGACAGAAAAACACAGGAATTCTCGATCGACGGATATGTTGTCTGGGTATTCAACGAAAATATTTTCTGATACAATTGCTCCCCGGCGAAAACCGGGGAGCTTCAGCTTGTCGATAAAGTTCGTTTTCTGATGCAGGCCGCCCCCTCCGCCGCCATTCGGCGGCACCTCCCCCGTTGGGGGAGGTCTATATTGCGGGGGCTTCGCCCCTGCACCCTGATCGGGGCTGCCGCCCCGAACCCTGCAAACCACTTTTTTGACAGTATGTGCTCCCCGGCGAAAACCGGGGAGCTTGTCATATTCCGCTATAGAATCCGTCTTATCAGACAGGGGAGGTGCGCAGTATGGAGGAACAAGAGATCATCGGACTGTTCTGGAGGCGGGATGAGCGGGCGATCACAGAAGCAGAAAAGGCCTGCGGGAGCTACTGCTTTTCCATCGCCGAGAACATCCTGCACAGCCGCGAGGATGCCGAGGAATGCGTCAGTGATACCTGGCTGCGTGCCTGGCAGTCCATTCCGCCGCAGCGTCCGGCAAGGCTGCGACTGTTTCTCGGACGCATTACCCGGAATATCGCATTTGACCGCTACCGTGCCAGAAAAGCTGCCAAGCGGGGCGGCGGTGAGATGGAATCCGTGCTCGAGGAGCTGGAGGACTGCATCGCATCGCCGGAAACGGTCGAGCATACCTGCGACCAGCGGGAGCTGCAGCGGCTCATCAATGCCTTTCTGCGGGAGCTTCCCTACCGGGAGCGGCAGATCTTCCTGCAGCGGTATTACTATGCCGAACCGGTCAGCAAAATCGCTGCTGAATATGGGCTGACCGGGAATCATACGTCTGTCATCCTGAAGCGCACACGGGAACGGCTGCGCAAATATCTGCAACAGGAGGGATTCATGGAATGAAGCGGGAGGATCTGTTTGAGGCCATCGGCGGGGCAGAGGATGATCTGCTGGAGGAAAATGTCGCCCCTGCCGGAAAAGCCGGGAAAACAAGCAACATTCCGGCGCTGATCGGGATCGCCGCCTGCATTGCGATCGCAGTTTTCGGCGTTTCTTCCCTGCCGAAGGGGAAGCCGCTGCAGCCAGGCGAAGAGGTCGCGGAGATCCCGATGACCGAGACGGTCTATTATGATGCAGCGCCGGAACAAACAACAGAAAAGGCGGAGCTTTCCACAGAGAAAGGAACCATTGTGGAAAAGATGATCGAACCTGGGATGGATGTACCCTGTCCCGGCATCTGGTACGGCAGGGCGCTTGATTCGGATGCGGAGTATTTCTACAGCTTCCGGGAGGACGGCACCGGATGCAGATGGGATGCGAAAACCGGCGAAGCGACGGACTTTTCTTATACGGCAGCAGATTTTTTATCCGGGCTGTACGGCTGCATGCTGCATCTGCAGATCGGTGATGTGCAGCGGGATGTGAGCTTTGGCGGCAATCCGGGACACTACAGCCTGAGCTGGGATCCGGACGGCGCTTCGGAGAAGCTGCAGTATATTGCTGAAACGGAAGATGGCTTCCGGTTCTGTACGGATGCGGAGCTGTTTGAGATCGTGGGAAAAGCACACGGCCTGGATGGCTCTCCCTATGAGCTGGCGGAATTTGATCTTGTGCCGTCTGTGGAATTTCCGAAGGAAGTGATCTGCGTGACCGCCGGAGAACGGCGCGGCCGCTGGTACTACACCGTTGACCGCCTGACAGGGGAGATCCTCAGAAAACCGGAGCTATAACAAAAAGAACCTCTGCTGATCAAAGCAGGGGTTCTTCTGTTTTTTGAAATCCTCATCCAGTGATCTTGACACCGCCGTCTGTCCAGGTCACGCCGCCTTTCTCTGCGGCATAATCGGTCGAGCCGTCGTTCCAGACATCACCCTTGTCGGCAAGAGACGTGTCCGCATATGTGACGGTATAGGTATCACCGGGCTTTGCGTCCATCGGCAGTTTGAGCTCGACTTCGAGGAGCGAGCCGATCTTATCGTACACAGAAGCCGTTGTCCAGGCGGTCCAGAGAAAATGCTGTTCTGCGTTTTCCACATGCACGGTCTGGAATTTGCAATTCTCACTGTCAGCAGTGAACGTACATTTCGGGTCGATGTGCAGTCCCCACTCCGAATAGATGATGCCCGGATTCTTGTCGAGGGTCACGATCAGAGGAACCTTGTAATCCTGTGCTTTGAGCTCATCCATCGTGATGCTGACCGTTTCCACCGTCACATGGAGCTTGCCGCTGTTGGCAGGCGGTACGACGGGCGTATCGGGCATCTTCTGGTCATCCCCTTCAGCGACCGGCACATAGGGAATACCGCTGTCGCCGACACTTGCTTCCGAGGAAACAGCATCCGGATCCTGTGCATTGCCTTCTGCAGAGGACTGCCCTTCCTGCGGATCCTGCGCATTGCCCTGCTGGGAAGCAGCATTGTTTTCTGCAGTGGCATCTGCCGCAGAGGAGTTTCCCTGCGCCGGCTTTTTACCGCAGCCGGCAAGCATGGAAAATGCTAATAAACAGGCGAATATGGCGGAAATTCTGCGCTTCATGGTATCCAACTCCTTACTTGTCAAAACGCATGGAAATATCAAAGCAGATCACGGAATGTGTCAGCGCACCGAGCGAGATGATGTCCACGCCGGTTGCTGCGACCTGAGCGATATTGGCGGATGTGATGTTGCCGGAGGCTTCGAGCATGGCTCTGCCTGCGGTGATCTCCACCGCTTTTTTCATGTCCTCGCAGCTCATGTTGTCGAGCATGATGATCTCGCAGCCGACTGCAAGCGCCTCCTGCAGTTCATCTAAATTGCGCACCTCGACCTCGATCTTGGTCATGTGACCGATCTTTTTGCGCAGTGCTGTCACAGCGGGCGTGATGCCGCCGTAGACATCAATGTGATTGTCCTTGAGCATGGCGCCCTCAGAGAGATTGTAGCGGTGATTGTAGCCGCCGCCGACTGTCACGGCATATTTCTGCAGCCGGCGCAGACCGGGCAGCGTCTTGCGGGTATCCGTGATCTTGGCATTGGTGCCCTGTACGAGCTCCACGCAGCGATTTGTAGCCGTGGCAATGCCCGACATGTGCTGCAGGATGTTCAGCGCCGTGCGCTCACCCTTCAGGAGCGTCTTGGTGTCGCCCTCCATCCGTGCGATGATGTCGCCCTTCTTCACCTCGGATCCATCCGTCAGACAGTCGGAAAAGACAACCCCGCCGACCTTTGCGCCCATGGCGCATTGGGAGGCACCTGCCAGCGGGGGCACCCCGCCGCCGCCGACCAGCTCGAAGACCCGCTTTGCGATGTCGATGCCGCAGAGAATGCCGTTGTCCTTGGCGATATAATAAGCGGATGACGTATGCCCGTCCGGGAGGAGATAATCTGTCGTCACATCGACATAATGGATGTCCTCCTCTAGTGCGGTATTGATGATCTGGTCTACATAGCTTTGCAGAAGCTGCATATTAAACTCCCTTCTCCTCGATCATTGCCTCATTCAGGATGAGAAATGCGATGGTTGCCGTGGAGCGTGCCTCCACATAGTCGGAATTGATCTTATAATTGCCGTCCTCCAGCTCGTGCAGGATCTCGCAGACCTTGGAAAAATTGCTCTGGATCTTCTCGGCATCGGGCTTGACAAAGTAGCTCTCCTGCAGGATATGCCGCAGACTTGTGCGGATGCCGTGCGGGACGGGCTCTGCGCCCTCATGCAGATCAAACTGCACCTCTTCAAAGCGCTTTTCGGCATTGTGCTGCATTTTCTTTGCAATATCCTCGGCAGCATGGCGGGAAAATACCAGCGCTTCGAGCAGCGAATTGCTGGCAAGGCGGTTATTGCCGTGAACGCCCGTATGCGAGCACTCACCGCAGGCATACAGCCCCGGCACTCTGGTGCGGGAATGCGGATCGACCTGGATGCCGCCCATCAGGTAATGCTGACAGGGATAGATCGGAATGCGGTCCTTCGTCATGTCATAGCCCTGGTCAAGCAGATTCTTGTAGATCATCGGGAAGCGGTTCTTGACTTCCTCAGGATCCTTGTGGGAAATGTCAAGGTAGAAGTCATCCGACCCCGTCCGTCTGCTTTCGAGCACGATGGCGTTGGATACGACATCACGGGGCGCAAGTTCCAGACGGTCATCATAGCGCTGCATGAAGCGCTCACCGTCACAGTTGAGCAGGTACGCACCCTCGCCCCGGACTGCCTCGGAGATGAGGAAGCATTCACGGGTGTGGCGGTTGTTGAAGGCGGTCGGATGGAACTGGATCAGGCTCAGTCCCCGGATCATAGCGCCCATGTTATAGGCGAACATGATGCCGTCACCGGTCGCAATGGCGGAGTTGGTCGTGAATTCATAAACCCGCCCGATGCCGCCGGTCGCCATAACGAAATAATGGGAATTGGCTGTCTCATAGACACCTTCATGCAGCAGGAGCGCCGCAAAGCCTGTTTTTGTCTTTTTCACATCACACAGCAGCGTATTTTCCCGGATATCGACATTCGGGAGCGTCTGCACATAGGCAAGCAGCTTGTCAGCGATCTCCTTGCCGGTCGCATCCTTGTGATGGAAGATGCGCCGTCTGCTATGGCCGCCTTCGAGGGTGCGGTGATAGTCGCCGTTCTCCATCTTGTCGAAATCCACGCCAAGCTCGATGATGCGGCCGATGTCCTGCGCCGCTTCCTCCACGAGCATGTGGACGGTCTTGTGGTTGTTCTGGAAGCCGCCTGCGATATAGGTGTCGTTCTCATGCAGACTGGTCTTGTCCTCCGGCGAATTGTACACGCCGGCAATGCCGCCCTGTGCCAGTGCCGTGTTGCACAGGCCGAGCTCCCGCTTGGTCAGCAGGAGGATCTTTGCGTCCGCCGGAAGATTGATCGCCGCATACAGACCTGCTGCGCCGGCACCGGCGATAATGACATCATAATTCATGGATATTCTCCTTTTCTGCCGCCTTTCAGGCGGCTTAGGGGGCTTTGCCCCCTTGCCCCCACTGGGGCGCTGCCCCAGACCCCGCCCGCTTTGTAGCACAAAGCGGGGGAAAAGCATCTTTGGGGTGATTTCTTAGTCTAATGTTACGGGGTGAATCTGCCAGATCTCCTCGGCGTACTGTGCGATGGTTCTGTCAGAGCTGAACTTGCCGGCGTGGCAGATGTTGTGCCACTGCTTCCGGGCGAAGGCAAGGCGGTCGGCCTTGTAATCCTTCAGCGCTTCGAGCTTCTTGTCGCAGTAGCTCTGCAGATCGCCGATCACATAGTAATGATCCGGCGCATGCCAGCTTGCGCCCTCGGTCAGGGCATCGTACAGCTCGCGGATGTCATCGTTGTCGCCGAAGGTGCCGTCCATGAGCGTCTGCACGACCTTGCGGATCCTGTCATTCTCTGCCAGCACACGGCGGCTGTCATACTCCGGTACGATCTCCTTGAGTTCCTCGACTCTTGCGCCGAAGATATAGTTGTTCTCCTCGCCTGCTTCCTGCACGATCTCGACATTGGCGCCGTCATAGGTGCCGAGCGTTACCGCACCGTTGAGCATGAGCTTCATGTTGCCTGTGCCGGATGCCTCTGTACCGGCTGTGGAGATCTGCTCGGAGATATCCGCCGCAGCCACGAGCTTTTCGGCATAGGAAACATTGTAATCCGCCACGAAGAAGACCTTGATCTTGTCATTGACCTCCGGATCGGCGGCGATCATGTCTGCAATGGAGTTGATATACTTGATGATGGCCTTGGCACGCTTGTAGCCAGGTGCCGCCTTTGCGCCGAAGAGAAAGGTCACAGCCGGCAGCTCGTTCCTGTCGATCGAGCCGTCCTTGATGCCGTAGTAGAGATAGAGGATCGAGAAAGCATTCAGGAGCTGACGCTTGTATTCATGCAGGCGCTTGATCTGGATGTCAAATACCGCATTGTCGGCATCGAAGAATGCAGCGCACTGCACGTCGTTCTCAAAGCGCTCCGGTTCTCTTGCGAAGATATTCGCCACAAGCTGGCGCTTTTTCTCGGTCTTGATGTCCATGAAGCGCTTCATCACGGTCTCGCTCTCGGTGTACTTGTCAAGCTCCTTGAGCAGGTCAAGGTTGGTCGTCCATGCATCGGAGCCGAGCAGATCTGTGAGCAGCGCAGACAGCTCCCGGTTGCACAGCGCCAGCCAGCGGCGCTGGGTGATGCCGTTGGTCTTGTTCTGGAAGCGCTCCGGATAGTACTTGTACCAGGATGCAAGCGCCGTATCCTTGAGGATCTGCGTGTGGATCTCGGCAACGCCGTTGACGAAGCTGCCCATGAAAATGGCCATGTGCGCCATGTGGATCATGTTGTCCTGCACGATGCGCATGCTCTGGATCTCGTCCTTTTCGGCACCCTTTGCATAGAGCTCGGCAATGAGCATCTCATGCAGCCGCAGGATGATCTGGTACACCTCCGGCAGCAGCTCCTTTACGAGCGGCGCCCACCATTTTTCGAGCGCTTCTGCCATAATGGTGTGGTTTGTGTAGCGGAAGACCTTCCGTGCGGTCTCTGCGGCATCCTCGAAGGAAATGCCCTCGTTCATCAGCAGGCGGATCAGCTCCGGGATGGAGATGACCGGATGCGTGTCATTGAGCTGCACGGTGAGCTCCTCGGCAAGGTTCTCGTAGGTGCCGTAGTCCTCGAAGTGCTTCTTCAGCAGATCCTGCAGGGAAGCGGAGCAGAAGAAGTACTGCTGCTGCAGACGGAGCTTCTTGCCCTCGTTGGTGTCATCGTTCGGATAGAGGCAGCGGGAGATATTCTCCGCATAGATCTGCTCAGCGCATGCCTCAAGGTAGTTCTGCTGGTTGAAGGTCTGAAAATCAAATTCCTGCACCGGCTCCGCCTGCCACAGACGCAGCGTGCTGATGTGCTTAGTGCCGTAGCCGATGACGGGCATGTCATAGGGCACCGCCTTCACGGTCATATTGCTGAATGTCACAAGCACGGTGTCCTCATCCCGGCGCACGCTCCAGGCATCGCCGTATTTTGTCCAGTTGTCGGCTGTCTCACACTGGAAGCCGTCCCGGATCTCCTGCTTGAACAGGCCGTATTTATAGCGGATGCCATAGCCGTCGAGCGGCAGATCCAGCGTTGCGGCACTGTCCAGGAAGCATGCAGCAAGTCTGCCGAGACCGCCGTTGCCAAGCGCAGCATCCTCGATCTCCTCCAGGACAGAAAGGGTGGTGCCCAGCTCATTGAGCGCCTTCTCGACCTCGTCATAGATCCCTAAGCACAGCAGATTGTTGAAGATGCTGCGGCCCATGAGAAATTCCATCGAGAAATAGCAGGCGTGGCGGGTATTGCGGTGTGCCGCGCGGGAATCCTCCCAGTCCTCAGTCATCAGGTTCATGACCATGTCACCGATGGCGTTGTGCAGCTCCTGCGGGGTGAAATTCTCCGGCAGGGTGGCTTTCAGATAATTCAGAAACGTGTCCTTCGTATAATTCAACATGATCAGGATTCCTCCTTAGCTTCTGGTTTCTTTCTTCTGGTATAGCGGCGCTTCGGCTTTTCCGCAGGCGCATCAGCCGCCTTTCTGCGTCCCCGCCGCTTCGGTGCGGGTGCAGGCGGTTCCTCCGGTGCAGCCGGAGCTTCTGCTGCCGTCACAGCGGGCACAGCGGCCTTTGCGGCAGCGGGTCTGCGGCCGCGTCTGGGCTTTTCTTCCGGTTCCGGAACCGGAACGGTCTTTTCTGCCTCAGGCGCTTCTTCTTTCACAGCTCTGCCATAGGTGCGGTTGAGTTTGCGGATGGCCTTTGCAAGCTCGGGGGTAAAGTCCTCGGTCTCGGTGCGGTACATCCAGTTGCCGCCGAGCGTGGAGGGCGTGTTCATGCGGCCGGATCTGTCCTCATGCAGGAAATCCTGCATCTGTGCCACGGCAAGCTCTGCGATGCTCTGCCAGCAGGCAGCGACCATCTCGTCCGGGATCTGTGATTTCTTGCAGCGCAGATAGGCCTTGGCATACTTGACCGTCTTCTTGTCCGCTGCTTCGAGCCAGCCCTGCAGGGTCTCGTTGTCATGCGTGCCGGTATAGGCAACACAGTGCGGGGTCTTGAAATTGTGCGGCAGATGCTCATTCTCCGGATCGGAGTCAAAGCCGAACTGCAGCACCTTCATGCCCGGATAGCCCACAGCATCCAGCATTTTCCGCACACCCGGCGTGATGAAGCCTAAGTCCTCGGCAATGATATGCAGATCACCGAGTGCTCTGTTTGCAGCCACAAACAGCGCCTTATTCGGCCCCTTGCGCCATTTTCCCTGCACGGCATCCGTATTGCCGTAGGGGATGGTGTAATAGCTCTCAAAGCCCCGGAAATGGTCGATCCGGATGATATCATAGAGCGTTGCCGCATATTTCAGGCGGGAGATCCACCATGCATAGCCGGTTTTCTTGTGGTAGTCCCAGTCATAGAGCGGATTGCCCCAGAGCTGTCCCTTGGGTGCAAAGCAGTCCGGCGGACATCCTGCGACCTCGATCGGGCGCTTTTCCTTGTCGAGGGCAAAGAGCTCCGGTGAGCACCAGACATCGGCGCTGTCGTAGGAGACATAGATCGGCATATCACCGATGATCTCGACATGCTTGCTGTTGGCGTAGGCCTTCAGCTCGCTCCACTGTCTGGCAAAGATGAACTGGATGAAGCTGTAGAGCTCGATCTCGTCGGCAAGGCGCTTTTCTGCTTCCTCGACCGCCTTTTTGTCACGCATCGCAAGCGGTGTTTCCCACTCGTACCAGGGCGTTCCGCCGTGCTCTGCCTTGAGTGCCATGAAGAGGGCATAGTCCTTGAGCCATGACTTGTTGGCATTCTTAAAGCCGGTGAAGCCCCGCAGCGGCTTTTCCCTGAACCGTGCAAAGGCTCTGCGCAGCACGGTGATATTGCTGCGGTAGAGCAGCTCGTAGTCGATCTTCTCCGGGCTTCTCTGCCAGAGCATGGACGCATAGTCCTCCCGGGTGAGCAGCCCCTGGGATTCGAGCTTGACGAAGTCGATGAAGTACGGATTTCCTGCATAGACCGAGAAGCTCTGGTAAGGCGAATCACCGTAGCTGGTCGGGGAGAGCGGCAGGATCTGCCAGCAGGCAGTCTCGCTCATGTGCAGAAAATCGACAAAATCGTAGGCTGCTTTTCCCATCCGGCCGATGCCGTAACGGGATGGCAGACTGGAAATATGCAGTAAAATGCCGCTTTTTCTCATAATGGCCTCCTGTTTCAACGTATGCCCGCATGCGGGCACAATAATACACTTTATATTATAGCATATTTTGCAGTTTGATACAAGCGATTTCAGGATTTTTTGGCGAATTGTTGCATTTTTATATCTGCTTTCTGTGCATCCCACAACTTTTTCAATTTTTTTGCATCTTTTTTAACAAATCTTCTTGACAAATTTTATGGAATATGGTATAGTAAAGGTACTATATAACTATTGAAGGAGAGATATGCAATGCGTACAATTAAAAAAGTCATCTCCGCTGTCACAGCGAGCGCATTATCGCTCACAATGGCAGCAAGCAGTATGGTGGGTTCCCTGCCTGTTACTGTCACCGCCGCCGACAAGACCGCCATTGAGATCGTAGACGATATGGGTCTCGGCTGGAACCTCGGCAACACCTTTGATGCCTGGAACGTGACCTGGACGAAGGAGACATGGACAGGCTGGGGCAACGATATGCCCTCTGCTGACCTGTTCAAGGCGCTGAAGGCATCGGGCATCAGCTCTGTCCGCATCCCTGTCACCTGGTACCAGCACACCAACAGCAGCACCTTCGACATTGACGATGACTACCTCGCCCGTATCAAGACGGTCGTGGATTATGCCCGTGATGCAGATATGTATGTCATCATCAACATGCACTGGGACTGGGAGTCTAAGGGTTCCCTCTGGCTGAACAAGGGACTGGATGCACTTCCGCAGTTCAATGCCATGTGGAAGGAGATCGCCACCTACTTCAAGAGCTATGACGAGCACCTGGTCTTTGAGGACATGAACGAGGTCGCCTGGCAGAGCAACATTTACGGCCCCTATACCGACGACAGCTACAACACGCTGAACAAGCTCAATTCTGAGTTCGTTTCCAATGTCCGTGCGACCGGCGGCAACAATGCCAACCGTCTGCTGCTCCTGGCGGGTGCGAATACCGATCTGGACAACACCTGCAACAGCAAGTTTGTGGTACCGAATGACAATATGGTGGCAGTTTCCATCCACTACTACCGTCCGTCCACCTTCACCGTGGCAGAGCCGGGTGCTTCCTATGGCTACAGCAGCACATGGGGCTCCACGGCAGAGGTCAATGCGGTCTACAACGACTTCTCAAGAATGAAGTCCTTCTTCGTGGACAAGGGTGTTCCGGTCATCCTCGGTGAGTCCGGCGTTGCCAATGCCGGCAAGTTCAACCGTGACAAGGAGTCCATCCGCAAGTTCATCAAGACTGTGGACAGCACGGCCATGAACACCAGCGGCATCACTGCGTTCCTTTGGGACGACAGCGGCCACGGCGACCTGAACTATTTTAACAGAAATACCCTCGAGTGGTTTGATCCTGAGATCGGAAATATCATCCACGAGGTCTCCGGCGGTACCGGCGAAGGCCCGACTTACCAGACCAAGAACCGCGTCACGCTCAAATTCAAGGATCTGGAAACGGATGAGGGCGGCTATGTGATCGACCTGACACCGTATGGCGCACAGGATGCCACGCTTACCTCTGTGATTATCAACGGCGCAGTCAAGGGCGGCGATTTTGTCGGCTATGGCCTGGGCTTTGAGGCAGCGAAGGACGGCACGGCTGGTTCCTGGTGCTCCGAAACGGTGCAGCTTACCTCTTCGGATACTTCCGCTTCTGCCGTACTGGACGGCAAGGGCGAGGATGACAAGGGCAATACCTATGCGTATGAGCTCGCCATGAAGTACCTGCAGGTACAGCAGTGGTGGGCAGACGGCGATGCGACCTGCGACCTCGACAGCATCACGCTCGTATTTGACAAGGAGATCTCTGTTGTGGACACCGGCGAGGAGGATCCGACAGATCCCGATCCCACAGAGCCTGCAACGGATCCTGCAACAGATCCTGCTACAGAGCCTACGACCGAGCCCGTGACCGTGGAACCCAAGGACTGGGATGTCTGGGCAGGCTATCAGTATGCCGGCAACAAGCTGGGCAAGAAGTACGGTGTCATGGTGGACGGCTCCGGTACGTACACCATCGAGATCCCGGAGGTCGGCACAACAATGGCCGGCGATATGATCCTGTATCTCGACTCCAAGATCAATATTTATGATTATGCAATCAATGAGGAAAGCGACGGCCTGAAGGACGGCACGCTGGACATCAAGATCGACTCTATCAAGGTAGACGGCAAGGAAATTACCTACACGCCGTCTAAGAACTGCGTGACCACCGATGACAAGGGTCAGAATCTGCGTATTAACATTGTCAATCCGTATTTCGGTGATGGTATCGAGGATATTGACCCGAACATCACCGTTGAGGAAGGCATGAGCATCACCTTCACCATCAAGATGGACAAGGAAGGCAGCACCGGCGACATTTCCTACGGCGACGTGGACTGTGACGGCAAGGTCGGCATCCTGGATGTCATCACGCTGAACAAGAACCTGATGGTCAATGAGGCTATCACTGACGAAGGCCGAAAGAATGCAGACGTTGACAACAGCGGCAGCATCGACGAGGTGGATGCACTGAACATCCTCAAGGCAGTCGTTGAGCTGACAACACTTCCTGTATAAGCACGTTTGATGCACACAGGCAGATACCTCCTCCGAGGCATCTGCCTGTTTTTTTGCGCAGACACCGCAGAAAGCCACTTGACATCCGGCGGAAAACATGGTATAATAAATATCTGTAGAGCTGCCGCTGTGGTGGAATTGGCAGACACAAGGGACTTAAAATCCCTCGGCGTAAAACCCGTACCGGTTCGATCCCGGTCAGCGGCATCGCAAAAACCCGCAGGCTTCCGACGAGAAAGCCTGCGGGTTTTGTTTGTCAGGAAGGCTTTGCCTGCCGCTGCTTCATCCTCTTCCAGCTAAAGAAGCTGTAGATATCGTTGACCAGAAATACCGCAAAGCACACGACCACGGACAGATAGCGCCCATCCGTCAGGCTTGCAAGGCTCCACAGAACGATCAGGACAATGTCGTTCGCAGCATAGGCGACTGCATAGAACGGATTGCGCCGGAAGGTCAGATAGACGGCGAGAAAGCTCGTTGCGACGGACAGCGTGCTCGGCAGGAGATTGGCCGTGTGAAACGCCCGCAGGATGAAGTAAAATCCCACCGTCACTCCGGCGGTCAGGACAAACAGAAACACGGTCTCTGCTTTGCGGATGCTTCCGACGGTGACTTCGGCATGATTGCCGTTATACGGGTTCCGGAGCCATGCGATCAGCGCAAAGACAGCCATCGGCATGGTCATGCCGAGATAGGTGATCATCTCTCCGTAATAGGAAAATGTATAGGAGATGATCCCGTACAGCAGACTGAACAGGATCGCAAGCACCTGTCCGAGCGGATTGCCCTTGGCATTGAGGATCAGATAATCCACGCCGATCAGCGATGCGCTGAGCGTCAGATAATGCTGTCTGTCAAACAGAAGAAACGAGAGCAGCACAGCAGCGGTGGAGCTGCCCCAGAGCAGGAGCTCTCCCTTTGAAAAATACGTTGTGATGCGTCTGAGCATCTTACCGATCCCTCCAAAAAAAGCATCTGTCTACACACATCTTCTGAGACCTAACGATGTGTGAACAGATGCTTTTCGCATATTCTACCCGGTGGCAGTAACTATAGGCACCACCAGCTATGTGCGGTGTTACCTATAGTATAGCAGAAAACACGGGAAAAGTCAACCCCGGATCCGGTATGCATGGTTATT
>CAMNDR010000003.1 GCA_946535685.1 uncultured Clostridia bacterium
CCTCTGCCATTCTGCGGATGAGCTTCACCCACTGTACCGGGTGATTGATCTGCTGAAGCATGAGCTGCTTCGGGTCGCCCTCATAGGGGGCTGCGGTGAGGTTCGCATACACCGGAATCTCCGGAAGCTGTACAGGAAAGCCTTCAAGCTCCTTACCGAACGGCTCCACGGCGGGCGTCATGTACGGCGAATGGAACGCACCGCTGACAGCCAGCATCACGCCTCTGCCCTTCTGTGCCTTGACATCGGCAGCGAGCGCTTCGAGCTGGGTCTTGTCACCGGAAACAACGAGCTGCACCGGGGAATTGTAGTTCACCGGGAACACCTTGTCATAGGGCTTGCAGAGTGCTTCCGTCTGCTCGATGGGGAGCTTGACGACCGCCATCATGGAGACATCCTGTCCCTCGCCGGCCTTTGCCATTGCAGCACCGCGCTTTGCAGCGATCATAAAGCCGTCTGCCTGCGCATAGGCACCGCCGACCGCAAGCGCCGGGATCTCACCGAGCGAGAAGCCTGCAAGGCCCTCCGGCCTGATGCCGTTCTCCATCAGCGCAAGTGCAGCCGCCATATCTGCTAAGTACAGGCAGGGCTGGGTGTTCTGCGTCTGCTTCAGCTCTGTGCCGTCGCCCTCGAACATCTGTGCAAGCGTGCCGGGACGTTCTGTCTCAGCGATGTTGAACAGATCAGCGACAGGGTTATATTCTTCATAAAATTCCTTGCCCATGCCCACATGCTGGGCACCCTGGCCGGAAAAGACAAATGCTATTTTACCCATTTTGCAGCTCCTTTCAGCAGTTCCTCAGCTTCCTGCATGATCTCGAGGATGATCTCCTCGCAGGTCTGTTCCTTGCTGACCATGCCGGAGATCTGTCCGGCGAGGACGCTGCCCGTCTTGACATCGCCCTCCACGGCAGCTCTGCGGAGCGAACCCGCGCCGAGGTTTGCGATGGATTCTGCCGTTGCCTCGGGCGCATACTCCTCCTTGATGAAGCTGCGTGTGAAGCTGTTCTTGATGCCTCTGCAGGTGTTTCCGCCGAAGCGGCGGCCGGTCACCTGGGTGGAAATATCCTTCGCACCGAGCACCATATCCTTGTAATTCTGGTGAACGCCGCATTCCTTCGCAACGAGGAAGCGGGTGCCCATCTGTACGCCGGCAGCACCCAGCATAAACGCTGCAGCGATGCCTCTGCCGTCACCGATACCGCCTGCAGCGAGCACCGGGATATCCACGGCATCCACGACCTGCGGCACAAGCGCCATCGTGGTCAGCTCGCCGATGTGGCCGCCGGACTCCTGTCCTTCTGCGATCACAGCATCAGCGCCTGCCTTCTGCGCCTGCTTTGCCATTGCGCAGGAAGCAACGACCGGAACGACTTTGATGCCGGCCTCTTTCCACATGGCAATATAAGGAGCCGCACTGCCTGCGCCGGTGGTGATGACAGCGGGCTTTTCCTCTGCACACACCTGCGCACATTCTGCGGCGAACGGACTCATCAGCATTATATTCACGCCAAAGGGCTTATCAGTCAAAGACCTGGCGATATGGATCTGTTCTCTGACATACTCTGCATTGGCGTTCATAGCCGAAATGATGCCAAGGCCGCCGGCATTGGAGACCGCTGCGGCAAGCTTGCCGTCAGCGATCCATGCCATACCGCCCTGGAATACCGGGTACTGAATGCCCAGCATGTCGCAAATAGGCGATGCTACCATTGATTAGCCCTCGTTGGTCAGCTTCTCAACAGCCTCGACCAGCTTGCCGACAGTGTCGATCTCCGGAGAGGGAGTGAACTCGATGCTGAACTCATCCTCGAGGTCCATGCACATCTCAGTCATGTCGAGAGAGTCAACGCCCAGGTCGGAAAACTTGGTGTTCATGTTGATCTCGGAAGCCTCGGTGTCGGTAGCCTCTGCCAGCATCTCAATAATTTTTTCCTTTACCATTGTCTTTACTCCTTTTTTGTGGTATAATATTATGTGTATCGGTTCATGTGAACCGGATACGCCGGTTTCTGTGGGGCGGTGCCCCACGTCTCCTTCTGAAAACATAGTTTTCAGAAAAGCCTTTTGCGGTATCCTATTTATGTGTATCGGTTCTTAGGAACCGGATACGCCGGTTTTTGCTGTCCGGTCAGCTTATGCTCAGTACTCCAGCAGGCAAGCCATGTTGGACAGGCCGCCGCCGAAGGCACAGAGGATGATCTTGTCGCCCCGTCTGAGCTGGCCGCTCTCCTTGAGCTCGTGCAGCGCCATCGGAACGGAAGCGCTGGAGGTGTTGCCGTACTTCTCGATGTTCACAAACATCTTGTCGGTGCTGATGCCCAGCTTGTGGCACGCAAAGTCGATGATGCGGGCATTTGCCTGATGCGGCACGATCCATGCGATATCGTCCATGGTCAGATGGTTGCGCTCCAGCAGTGTCTGGATGTCGTTGGTAATGGCAGTGACCGCATACTTGAAGGTCTCCTGCCCCTTCATATGGATATAGGGGGTATCCTGCTCCCGGTTGAAGAAAGGCGATGTTCCTACAAAATGCGGGATCTTGATGACATCGTCGCCGCCCTTGACCGTGCAGACGGAATCGAGATAGCCGTCGCCCCGTTCCAGCACAGCCGCACCGGAGCCGTCACCGAAAATGACGCAGGTCGAGCGGTCGGTCCAGTCGAGAATGGCGCTCATGCGCTCGCAGCCGACCACAAGGATCCGCTTGTACTCCTTGTGCAGCGCAAAATAAGCCGCTGCCGTTTCGAGCAGATAGAGAAATGCAGCGCACGCAGCATTCAGCTCCATTGCCGGGCAGGTGGCACCAAGCTGGTTCTGCAGCATGCAGGCCATCGACGGGGAAACCGTCTCGCCGCTGACAGTGGCAGCCAGGATCAGATCCAGATCCTCCGCCTTCACGCCGGCATCGTCCAGTGCAGCCTGTGCGGCCTTGGCGCCCATCTCAGAGGTGAACTCCGTCTCAGAAACATGGCGTTCCTTAATGCCGACACGCTTGGTGATCCATTCGTCATTTGTCTCGACGATATGGGAAAGATCATCATTTGTGACGACTTTCGGCGGCACATACATACCGGTACCGATGATACGAAAACTCATTGGAAAGCCTCCTGTGGTTGATTTTTTGGTATCCTTTAATTAGTAGCCGCTGCAGGAGATTTTGTTACAAAAATAGCCGCCAAATCATCCCATATCCATCACCCGATTTTTGTGCATATTGACCATTCTGTTCCCTGTAACATTTCAGGAGCAGAATGCTACTAACTATTTGATGAAAGCTGAGGAGGCTTCATTGCGATGAAACAGGAATTTGAAGCGTTATACCAGGAATATTTCCCACGCATCTACGCTTTTCTCTACAAGCTGACCGAAAGCCGGGACTTAGCGGAGGAGCTGACGCAGGAGACCTTTTATCAGGCGTTCGTTTCCTTCTACAGATTCCGGGGCGACAGTGATGTGTTCACATGGCTCGCCTCGATCGGGAAGCATACATATTACCGTTATCTGCGGAAGAACCGCCACCAGGTCGAGAATCTCAGCGCCGAGCAGCTCATTGAGCTGTACGGAGAGGGCGCGACAGAGCATCTGGCGGACACTGTGGAGCGGCAGCTTCTGTTGGAAAGCACGCGGCGGGCGCTGTTGTCGCTGCCGAAAAAATACCAGGATGTGACCATCCTGCGGGTCTACGCCGACATGAGCTATGCACAGATCGGCGATGCGCTGCATATCAGCGAAAATTCGGCCAGAGTGATCTACTTCCGGGCGAAGAAAATGATGATGGAGGCGATTCAGGATGAATATGACGTGTGAGGTCGCAAGAGATCTGGCGGAGTTGTACCATGAAGGTCTGGTCAGCACGGAAAGCGCCAGAGCGATCCGTGCGCATCTGAAGGGGTGCAGCCGCTGCAGGCGGTACTACAAGGCTTATGATACGATGAATACGCTGCATTTCCCGCTGTATCAGACCCCCGACATCGAGGATGCCGAGGCGAGATCCTATGAAGCGCTCTCAAAGCGTCTGCGCAAGCGGCGTGTCTTTGAGATCGTAACGACCGGCGCTGCCATCGGGGCAGGCTCGATCATGCTGGCAGCGGGCATCATCCTGCTTGTGCGTTCGCATCACGATGATTGAGATCTACTGCGGCAGCGGCAAGGGCAAGACCACTGCAGCCCTCGGTCTGACGCTGCGTGCGTCCGGTGCCGGGATGCGGGTGCTGTTCATGCAGTTTCTCAAGGGCGGCGAAACTTCGGAGCTTTCTGCGCTCTCACTGCTGCCCGGCGTGACCGTGCGGCGCTGTGACCGGGACTATGGCTTCACATTCCGGATGAGCGATGCCGACCGTGCAGCGATCACGGCTTGTCACAATGCGCTGCTTGCCGGGGCATGGGATGCCATGCAGACGCAGTCAGCCGGTCTGATCGTGCTCGATGAGCTGTGCGCCGCATACAACACCGGGCTGCTCGATCAGGCAGCCGCTCTGCGGCTTGTGCAGCACTGTCCGCCGGAGATCGAACTGGTGCTGACCGGCCGGGACCCGGATCCGGCGTTTCTTGCAGCCGCGGATTACATCAGCGAGATCCATGCCGTGCGGCACCCCTTTGAACGGGGCATCACGGCACGGAAAGGGATCGAATATTAGGATACCTCCCTGCACCGGGTGATGCAGGGAGGTCTTGCTTTGTCAATTCACATCGCCGTTTTTCAGCCGCTGCAGATATTCCTTCGTCTCCGTCGCCACGACACCGGAAAGCCCGAACAGGGCAATGATATTCGGCAGCGCCATGAGACCGTTGAAAATATCCGCCAGATTCCAGACAGCCTCGACCGTCAGATACGGCCCGACCGCCACCGCCGCCACATACAGCCAGCGGTACAGCGTGGTCAGATTATGCCCCGGCCCCGCCAGATACGCAAGGCAGCGCTCGGAATAATAATTCCAGCCTAAAATCGTCGTAAAGGCAAAAAATGCCAGACACAGCATCAGCACCAGCGACGAGACCTGCTCCGGGAACGGCAGACCGTACCGGAACGCATCCGTCGTGATCTCCACGCCCTGGAGATCCTTTTCATAACTGCCCGACATGACAATGGAAAGCCCTGTCATCGTGCAGACAACGATCGTGTCGATAAATGTGCCGGTCATGGTGACCAGACCCTGCCGCACAGGCTCCCTTGTCCGGGCTGCAGCGGCTGCGATCGGCGCAGATCCAAGGCCTGCCTCATTCGAGAAGATCCCCCGTGCCACGCCGCTTTGCAGAGAAGCACGCATCACAGCAAATCCCGCTGCACCGCCCGCAAGCGGCCGCAGCCCGAATGCGCCCTTGAGCACCGTCATCGCGGCGGCGGGCACCTCGGTGATGTGTCCGAAGATCATCAGCAGGCAGCACCCGACATAGACCACAATCATCACAGGGACGATGCACTCCGAAACCGTCGCAATGCGCTTGATGCCGCCGATGACGATCAGCGCCACAAACAGTGTGATGATGAGTCCTGCAATGAGAGTTGTCAGTGTAATGTCCCTGCCTGCGATGTTTACCGTGTGAACTGCATCCGGATCGAAGAAATAATTGGCTGCCGAGGTGATGCCGTTGATCTGCGTGATCGTGCCGATGCCCATGAAGCCGGCCAGCAGGCCGAACACCGCAAAGAGCTTGCCAAGCCATTTCCAGCTATTTCCAAGTCCATGCTCAATATAATAGAACGGGCCGCCCAGGAAGCTCCCGTCCTTCATCTGTGTACGGTACTTTACAGCAAGCAGCCCCTCGGCATATTTGGTTGCCATACCAAAGAAGGCAGCCACCTCCATCCAGAACAGTGCTCCCGGCCCTCCGGCTGCGATCGCCGTGGCAACACCGACGATATTGCCTGTGCCGACCGTTGCGGAAAGTGCCGTGCAGAGTGCCGCAAAGCTCGATACATCGCCGCTTCCGTTTTCTTCATCCCTGACCATGTAACACAGTGCCCTGCCCAGCTTATGCACCTGCAGGAATCCGGTCCGGATGCTCATCCAGATGCCGCACCCCAGGATCAGCACGATCAGCGGGATGCCCCAGACATAGTTGTCGATCTCTTTGATCATTGAATTGAATGCTTCCATTTGGCCTCCTGCTGCGAATGATTTTACAACTGATGCTTACCGGTATTTATTGTAACACAAAACAGGGTAAAAAGTCAAGCTTGACAAGAGCCGCCCATTTTTGCTATAATGAATACAACATGAAAGGAGGCGCTGCCATGAACGCTGCACTGCTCGTCATTGATATGCAGAACGACTATCTGTATGAAAAACGCAAGGAGCAATTTTCCTATGATACCCCCGCATTGACCGCCGCTGTCAATGCACTCATCCATCAGTATGCCGAAGCCGGTTCGGATGTGATCTACATCCGCCACATCATCCAGAATCTTCCGACCAACCGGCTGCTGTTCGGCTATTCACTTGCCGGCACGGAGGGTGCGGAGCTCTACAGCGGGCTGGACATCGTCTCGAAGTATACGTTCGACAAGCTGTTCGGCGATGCGCTCACCAACCGGCATCTCCTGCAGCTTGTCCGTGAAAAAGGCTATGATGCGCTGCATCTCTGCGGCCTCGATGAATGCGGCTGTGTGACTTCCACGGCGCTCGGCGCTGCAAAGCGGGGCATCACAGCGAAGATCCTCCGCAGCGGAACAGCCTCCGTCTTTCCGGAAGCAAAGATCGCCAAGGCCCATGCACGGCTGGAAAAAGCCAGTATTGCATTTATATAAAAAGCGGCCGCACAGAGCGTTTTTTCAGCTCTGTGCGGCTTATTTTTATGCCCTTTTCTTCCGGTAGTGTGCCTGCACCCGCAGCAGCACGAACAGCACGCACAGGATCGTCACGCCGGTATCTGCAAAGACGCTCAGCCACATATTGGCAAAGCCGCAGAAGCCCAGCACCATGATCGCCAGCTTCACCGCCAGCGCAAAGATCACACAGATCTTCGCCGTGGAATTGACCCTGTCTGCAATGTCCAGCGCGGTCATCACTGCTGCCGGATCCGAACCGAGGAGCACGACATCCGCCGCCTCCATCGCCGCATCCGCGCCGCTTCCCATGGCAATGCCGACATCCGCACCGGACAGCACCGGCGCATCGTTGATGCCGTCACCGACAAAGAGCACGCTGCCATGCGAACGGCGCACCTGCTCCATCCGCTGCGGTTTTTCATCCGGGAGCAGCCCTGCATGAACCTCTGCAATGCCGAGCGAAGACGCTGCCGCCTGTGCATGGGCAGGCGTATCGCCGGTGAGCATCACCGTATGCATGCCGCGCCGGTTCATCGCCGCCACGGTATCCTTCGCCGCAGGGCGCAGTGCGTCCGAAAGCACCAGCGTGCCGCAGTAAACACCGTCCGCCGCCACATGCACGAGCGTTCCCACCGATGTGATCTCCGGCACGGCTGCGCCTTCCGCTGCCATGAGCTTTTCATTTCCCACTGCAATGCGTCTGCCGTCCACCGAAGCCGTCAGACCCATGCCTGCGCATTCCTGTACATCCGCAGCCGCCGGATAGCTGATCTGCCGTTCCCTTGCCGCCTGGAGGATGCTCCCTGCCACCGGATGCACGGAAAATGCTTCACATGCAGCACAATCCCGCAGCACTGCCGCCGGATCATCCGCCAGGATCTCCGTGACCTCAAAGCGCCCCTCTGTCAGCGTGCCGGTCTTATCCATGACCGCTGCCTTCACGCCGGACAATGCCTCGATCGTGATGCCGTCCTTGAACAGGATGCCCTTGGACGAGCCTGCACCGATGCCGGCGAAGAATGCCAGCGGCACACTCAGCACCAGCGCACACGGACAACTGATCATCAGGAAATTCAGCGCCGTATAGATCCATTTCTGCCACTCACCCGTAAACAGCGGCGGGATCACAGCCGTCAGCACAGCGACCGCAACGACCAACGGTGTGTAGAACCGGGCAAACCGGGTAATGAACCGGTCGATCTTCGGCTTGCCGGCAGCGGCATTTTCCACACTGTCGAGGATGCGCTGCACCATGGAATCCTGCAGTGCTGCTGTCACCTCAAGCTCCAGCACGCCGCTCTGGTTGATGCAGCCGCTCATCACCGCATCGCCCTCCCGCACGGTCACAGGCACCGGCTCGCCGGTCATCGCCGAGGTATCCACGGTGCTCTCACCCTTGCGGACAACGCCGTCCACAGGGATCCGGTCACCGACCCGCACCAGAATCCGGTCGCCGGGCTGCACGAGCTCTGCCGGAAGTGTTTCCTCCGTGCCTTCATGCAGAAGCTGTACTGTCTCCGGCCGCAGGTCGATCGCTTCCATCACAGATTTCCGGCTGCGTGCCACCGCAAGCTGCTCGCACAGCTCACCGATGCGGAAAAACAGCATCACGCCTGCCGCTTCCTCCCACGCACCGATGCAGAGCGCACCGATCGTGGCAATCGCCATCAGAAAGTTTTCGTCGAAGATCTGGCCTTTTCCAATGCTCCTGACGGAGGTGAGCAGCACCTCGCCGCCCAGCAGCAGATAGGCCGCCAGCAGCAGCACCTTGTCTAAAAGCGGCACACCCTGCAGCAGGAGATGCGCCGCCAGCCCCAGTGCAAACAGCACACCGCCTGCGATCAGCGTCACCTTGCCGGGCTCCAGCTTTGCCGCTGCTGCTTTTTCATGATGATGTTCATGCTCGTGCGCATGTTCGTGCTCGTGATGATGCTCATGCTCGTGCGCATGTTCATGCTCGTGATGATGCTCATGCTCGTGATGATGCTCATGCTCGTGTTCATGCTCACCGCAGTGGCAATGCTCATGCTCATGATGATGCTCGTGCTCGTGTTCATGCTCACCGCAGTGGCAGTGCTCATGTTCATGATGATGCTCGTGGTGATGATGATGCTCATGGGCATGGTGCTTGGGGGTGAAGATCACGCCGTCCTCCACGCTGTCAGAAGCCGCCTGGATGGCTTCGAGCAGGCCTTCCTCGGAATGCGCCAGCACATGCAGCGTCCCCGTCGCATAGGACAGGCTCACCGATTCCACGCAGTCCAGCCGTCCGATGGCCGCTTCGATCTTGGCGGCACAGTTCGGGCAGTCGATATTCTCAAACCGATAGACAAACCGCTTCGCCCTCGCCTTCTTGTGCTCGGAAAAGATCACGCCCTCCTCCACGGCATCGGATGCTGCCTGGATGCGCTCAAGCAGGCCTTCGATCTTCTCTGCCGTAATGTGGAGCTGCCCTGTGGCATAGGACAGGCTCGCTGCTTCCACGCCCTCAAGGCGCTGGATCTCCGCCTCGATCTTCGCCGCACAATTCGGACAGTCAAGGTTTTCCACCGTATAAACAGCTTTCATGGAAAGCACACCCTTTCATTTGAACATTTGAATAACCGTTCAAGTGTATTATAGCACATCTGCCCGGAAATGTCAATAGTAAAATCAAAAAAATCCCGAAATCTTGCGATTCCGGGAATGATTCTCATTTTCATCCGTCCTCACCGGACACAGATATACACCAGATAGCCGGTATACAGCACCAGCATCACAGCGGCCGCCCAGCGTGCGATCTGTTTTTTCGGCCAGGAGAATGCCCATACCACAGCACAGAACCCGATATAGACCGCTGTATCGACAATATTCTCCATCGTAAAAGTGACCGGCGTGATCGCAGCGGAAACGCCGAGCACCATCAGGATGTTGAAAATATTCGAGCCGACGACGTTTCCCATCGCCATGTCCGCCTGTCCTTTTTTCGCTGCGACCGCAGAGGTCACCAGCTCCGGGAGCGAGGTGCCAAGCGCCACGATCGTCAGACCGACGAGATTCTGGGACATGCCGAACTTCACAGCGATGAACGAGGCCGCATCCACGACCCGGTCGCCGCCGAAGATGATCGCCGCAGAACCGAGCAGAATGAAAAGCACACTTTTCCACACCGGGAGCGACTTGCAGCGGAATTCGTCGATCACAGGATGTTTCTTCCGCTCCGCCATCGCCGAAGCGACCATCCAAATGCAGAATACCGCAAACAGCACCAGCAGTGCAATGCCCTCCGGCCGGCCGACCGTCATGCCCGTCAGCCCCATCACCAGCAGCAGCGCCCCTGCCGCCGCCGAGATCGGGAACTCCCGCAGACGCATCCCCTTCTGCACCGTCCGCGGGCACATCACGCCGCAGACACCGCAGACCACCATCAGATTGATGATGTTCGATCCGACCGCATTGGCAACAGCCAGCTCATTATTTCCCGCCAGCGCTGCCGTCACGCTGACGGAGCACTCCGGGAGCGATGTGCCCATCGCCACGATCGTCAGACCGATGATGAACATCGGCACCCGCAGCCGCTTGGCGATTGCCGCACTGCCCTCCACAAACAGGTCTGCGCCCTTCACCAGCAGAAACAGCCCGGCTACGAGCCAGACCGCTGCCTGCCAGAGCGCATTCACAGATAACAAAGAGGCCATGCTCAGACTTTCTCCAATTCCCGCATCAGCGCCGGGAGCTGCGTCTCGAACCGCACACCGTACCAGTGATCCGGATAGCCGACTGTCGCTTCAATGCTGTGGACGGTGAAATCTGCAGCGAGCTTTGCCGCTTCAAATGCCGGAACGTCCTGCAGCGCTGCGCCGATATAGACAGACGCAAAGACATCGCCCGTGCCGTGGCAGGTGCGGTCGATGCGGTGGTGGCTGTAATATTGCGTCCTGCCGTTCTCAGCAACGATCACGCCGGTCATCTCCGGCGTATAGGAAATGCCCGTGAGGATGACCGTGCCGGCGCCTGCCTCCTGCATTTTGCCGAGAATCTCTGCGATATAGGCCTCGTCATAGGTCTCCTTGTAGGGTGTATCCGTCAGCAGACAGGCCTCCGTCAGGTTCGGGAGTACAACGTCAGCGCCGAAGCACAGCGGCTTCATCGCTTCAGCATATGCCATATCAAATGCCCCGTAGAGCCTGCCGTTGTCCGCCATCGCCGGATCTACGAAGGTCTTTGCACCCTCACGGCGGAGCGTGCGGAAAATATCCTGTACATAGCCAATTTCCGGGATACTGCCGAGATAGCCGGTGTAAATGCCGTCGAACAGGATGCCCTCCTTCTGCCAATGGGCAGCAATGGCAGGGATATCATCGGTCAGATCCCGCACGGTAAAGCCGCTGAACCCGCCTGTATGCGTTGAAAGCACAGCAGACGGCAGAATGCAGGTCTCCGCCCCGCATGCAGACAAGATCGGCAGCGCTACTGTCAGTGAGCACTGCCCGACACAGGAAATATCCTGAATGGTCAGGATCCTGGGATAATGTTTCATATGGATTACCTCCGGTCAGAATAGGATGATGCATCCGCATCATATCCATTCTGTATTATAGCACATCCGCTATGGGATGTCAAGAGAGCATCGGGCAGGGCACTCTGCTTCCAGTCATAATTATGAAATTTTTGTGAAAAAAGCATTGGTATCCTTGACAAATCCCGAAAGCATGGTATAATTAAATTTGAAAACGATTTTCATTTTCATGAATCACGAGGATCATTATGGTACAAATCACTTGTAAAGACGCCGTCCTGGGCTATGAGGACGGCATTGTAGCCGAAGGGCTCAATTTTATCGTTGAAGAGGGCGATTACCTCTGCATTCTCGGCGAAAACGGCTCCGGCAAGAGCACGCTCGTCAAGGCGCTGCTCGGCCTGAAATCGCAGAAAAGCGGTGAGATCACGCTGCATACCAAGGGCATCGGCTATCTGCCGCAGCAGACCGTCGTCCAGCGGGATTTCCCGGCATCCGTCCAGGAGATCGTGCGCTCCGGCTGTCTTGCCGGCATGGGATTCCGGCCGTTTTACACAAAGGAGGAAAAGCAGCGTGCCAAAACCACCATGCAGGAGCTCGGCATCGCAGAGCTTGCCAGACGCTGCTACCGGGATCTTTCCGGCGGACAGCAGCAGAGAGTCCTGCTCGCAAGAGCGCTCTGTGCGACCAAGCACCTGCTGCTTCTCGACGAGCCGGTCACCGGCCTGGATCCGAAGGCGCAGCTTGATCTCTATGACCTGATCGCGCGGCTCAACCAGAACGGCGTGACCATCATCATGGTCTCTCACGATGTCAACGCCGCTGTGCGCTATGCTTCGCACATTCTCCACATCGGCAGCCGGCGCCAGCTCTTCTTCGGCACGGTGGAGGAATACCGGAACAGCCATGTCGGGCAGTCGTTCCTTGCAGCAGGAGGGTTGGAAGATGAACAGTCTTGAAACACTGGTGGATTATTTTGTCAATTACTCCTTTGTGCGCTATGCATTCATTGTCGGACTGCTGATCGCGCTCTGCTCCTCGCTGCTCGGCGTGACGCTGGTGCTCAAGCGCTTCTCCTTCATCGGTGACGGGCTTTCGCATGTAGCATTCGGTGCGATGGCAGTGGCAGCCGTCACAGGTCTCACCAACCGGATGGCGATCGTTCTGCCGGTCACGCTCTTAGCGGCGATCCTGCTGCTGCGCACGGGGCAGAACACCAAGATCAAGGGCGATGCCGCCGTGGCAATGATCTCGGTCGGAGCGCTCGCCATCGGCTATATGCTGATGAACGTGTTTCCTTCATCGTCCAACATTTCGGGCGATGTCTGCAGCACGCTGTTCGGCTCGACCTCGATCCTGACACTGCGTCCGGCGGATGTGACACTGTGCGTCATTATGGCAGTCGTGGTGCTGGGCATCTTCCTGCTGTTCTACAACAAGATCTTCGCCGTGACCTTTGACGAGAATTTCGCACAGGCAAGCGGCATCCAGGCCAATCTCTACAATTTCATCATCGCCGTCGTGACCGCAATGATCATCGTGCTGGCGATGAATCTGGTCGGCTCGCTGCTGATCTCGGCGCTGATCATTTTCCCGGCGCTCTCGGCGATGCGTGTGTTCAAGAGCTTCCGGAGCGTCATCATCTGTTCAGCGGTGATCTCGGTGGTCTGTGCCGCCACAGGCATCATTCTCTCGATCCTGTTCTCCACGCCGGTCGGCTCCACGATCGTGACGGCGGACATCGTCGTATTTCTGGGCTTCTGGGCAGTGTCGCTGATGATGGGAGGAAAAAGAGCATGAGATCTGTACCGAAAAACAAGCTGTATGCCCCCGCACTGCTTCTGGCAGGCGCATTGCTGACCGGCTGCGGCAATTCCTCGCAGATGGATTCGCTGATCGCAGCGCAGGAGGCAACAGAAGCCCCCGCTGCCGCAGCATCCGCAGCGGAAACAGCACCGGAAACGCTTCCGGCCGCACCTGCGCCCGCCTCGGCATTTATCCCGGCGGAGGGCGATGTGGATCTGACCGTGCTGGAGAGCAACATGGTCTATGCACAGGTGTTCGACATGGTCACCAATCCCGATGCCTACACCGGGCGGAATGTCCGTGCCAAGGGGCCTTTCGCCTATTATCAGGATGAGGAGACCGGCAAGGAGTATTTCGCCGTGCTCATCTCGGATGCCACCGCCTGCTGTGCGCAGGGTGTGGAATTCGTACTCGACGGTGATCCGGTCTATCCGGAGGATTACCCCGAGGCCGGCACGGAGATCACAGTGAGCGGCGTGTTTGATGCCTATGAGGAGAACGGCACGACGTATGTACAGCTTTTGCATGCGTCGATAGAATGATAAAAAGCAGCACTGCGGAGGATCATGATATAATCCCCTTAGAGTAGACACACGAAAAAACAAAAGTGTGAAAACTCTA
>CAMNDR010000004.1 GCA_946535685.1 uncultured Clostridia bacterium
CTTCCAGGGGACGGCCTGGCTGCAGGAGCAGCAGAGCGAGGATCCGTTCGTGGTCGTCAACAGCATCCTGATCGACGGCAAACGGGTGCGGGATACCGCTGTGATCCCGAACGGCGTCACCTATATCGCTGATGATGCGTTCCACGGCAACACATCCATCACGGAGGCCGTGATCCCGGGCTCGGTTTACCGGATCGGCAAAAAGGCCTTTTCCGGCTGTTCTAATCTGACGAAAGTGACTTTCGGGATGAATGCGGCGCTCCGGCAGATCGACGAGAGAGCATTCACAGGCACGGAGATGGCATCGCTCAGACTCCCGTCAAAGCTCGAAACGATCGGAAATTATGCATTTTGCTCCTGTGACAAGCTGGAGTATGCCGATCTGCCCGGCTCACTGACAACGCTTGGCTTCAATGCCTTCAGCGGATGCACTGCGCTGAAGGAGATCGAGCTTCCCATGCGGGTGGATACGATCGGCAATAGCTGCTTCCTCTCCTGCACCAGTCTGAAGAGCATCTGTATCTTCAACAAGGACTGCAGCATCGGGAGGAACTGTTTCAGCTTCACCAGCTCCGATGTGATGATCTACGGACAGGAGAACTCCACTGCCCAGACCTATGCAGCGGCAAACAGCCTGCAGTTTACTGCCTATTGATGCCTATTGATATTGAACAAAGAACCGCATCCCTGCGCAGGGATGCGGTTCTTGTTTTCAGCCCATGTGTTCCAGCTCTTCAATGTTGTACGGCGTCTGCTGGTAGACGCAGTAGTTGAGCCAGTTGGAATACATCAGATTCGCATGGCAGCGCCATGTGAATTTCGGGTCGCACTTCGGATTGTCGCCGGGGAAATAACCAAAGGGAATGTCGATGGGCAGTCCCTTTGCAACGTCCCGCTCGTATTCCTCCTTCAGGGTGCAGCGCTCATATTCGTTGTGGCCGGTCAGGTAAAATTCCCGGCCGTTCCGGTTGGCCACGATATACACGCCCGCCAGCGGTGAATAGGACAGGATCTCCAGCTCCGGCACCTTGTCGATGTCCTCCCGCCAGAGCTCCGAATGACGGGAATGCGGCACGGGGAAGATGTCGTCAAACCCGCGCAGCAGCGGATTGGCCTTCTCGGCCTTGTGCGGGAACACACCGAACAGCTTCTTGTCCAGTGCATGCTTCGGCACGCCGAAGTGATAGTACAGCCCCGCAAGCGCTGCCCAGCAGATGTACATCGTCGAATAGACATGCTTCCTCGACCATGCCATAATCTCGCACATCTCGTCCCAGTAGTCCACTTCCTCAAACGGCATATGCTCCACGGGAGCACCGGTGATGATGAGGCCGTCGTAGAAGCTGTCCTTCACCTCCGGAAAGGTCTTGTAGAACGTGTCCAGATGCGTGGCGGAGGTATTGCGGGAGACATGCGCCACCTGCAGGAGCTCGATATAGACCTGCAGCGGCGTGTTGCTCAGGAGGCGCATGAGCTGCGTCTCCGTTTCAATTTTTTTCGGCATGAGGTTCAGGATGAGCACACGCAGCGGACGGATGTCCTGGTGCTCTGCACGGAACTTCGACATGACAAAAATGCCTTCTTTTTCGAGTGTTTCATAGGCGGGCAGATCTTTGGGGATACGGATCGGCATGACATTTACCTCCTTATCATATTTTGCCGGCTGACGCCGGCTTAGGGATGGCTGAGCTTTGCATAAGCGATCAGCCACGCTCGCAAGCTCGCTGGCTGCCTGCTTATCGCCCTCCCTAAACCCTCCTCGGCAGGACCATGCGGCCCTGCACCCGCAGGTTATTATAAACGGTTGCAAGGGGAAAACAGGTGCCTTCGGCGAGAACCGGAGGCACCGTGGGAATTATACGGGATGGATCTGCTTTTCGGCGTCGCCGTGCTTGCCGTCAAGCGCAAACTTCGCATCTCTGCGCTTCTCGAAGAACTTGACAGCCACCTGGCCGAACTGTGCATAGCTGAGGACATCCTCCTCGCTCTCTGCCCATTCGGCGCACTCCTTGCGGAGCTTCTCCAGCTCCGGTTCGAGCAGGTCTGCCGGACGGCAGTCGATGGGCTCTGCATCGCCGATGATCTTCTTGCGGAATTCCGGGTCGATCGGCACAGGGGTCTGGCCGTATTCGCCGCGGACAATGCCCTTGAATTCCTTGGTGACGGTCTTGTAGCGCTCGCCGGTCAGAACGTTGAACACAGCCTGTGTGCCGACGATCTGGGAGGACGGCGTTACCAGCGGCGGGAAGCCTGCATCCTTGCGGACTCTCGGCACCTCTGCAAGCACCTCGCCCAGGAGATCCTCCTTGCCTGCCTGCTTGAGCTGGGACAGGAGGTTCGAGAGCATGCCGCCCGGTACCTGGTAGATCAGCGCACCGGCATCGGCTGCCAGCATCTTCTGGTCGATCAGGCCGCTCTCGATGTACTTCTTGCGCAGACCCATGAAATAGTCACGGATCTCGTTGAGCAGCACGAGGTCAAGGCCGGTGTCGTACTCGGTGCCCTGGAACGCAGCAACCATGGACTCGGTCGGTGCATGGGAAGTACCCAGTGCGAGCGGCGACATGGCGGTGTCGATGATGTCGGCACCTGCCTCAACGCCCTTGATCAGGCACATAGATGCCAGACCGGAGGTATAGTGCGTATGCAGGTTGACCGGAAGATCCACAGCGGACTTGATGGCCTTGACGAGCTCAGCAGTCCGGTAGGGCGTGAGCAGAGCGGCCATGTCCTTGATGCAGATGGAATCTGCACCGGCATCGGCGATCTTCTTGGCATATTCCACATAGTATTCATCTGTAAACACTTCACCGGTGGTGAAGGACATTGCCACCTGCACCTCGGGCTTCTTCCCGTCACGGGAGGCCTTCTTGGCGGAGCGGATGGCGGTCTGGAGGTTGCGGATGTCGTTGAGCGCGTCGAAGATACGGATCACGTCGATGCCGTTCTCCACGGACTTCTGGACGAATTCCTCCAGCACATCGTCTGCATAGTGACGGTAGCCAAGCATGTTCTGGCCGCGGAACAGCATCTGCAGGCGGGTATCGGGCATTTCACGGCGCAGTGTGCGCAGTCTCTCCCACGGATCCTCATTCAGGAAGCGCAGGCAGGCGTCAAACGTCGCACCGCCCCAGCATTCGATGGAATTGAAGCCGACCTCGTTGAGCTTGCCGAGGATCGGGCGCATATCATCGAGCGTCATGCGGGTGGCAAGCAAAGACTGGTGCGCATCACGCAGGACGGTCTCGGTGATTCTGATTTTTTTAGCCATAGCAATCAAAAACCTTTCTTTTAGTTTTGAAAGTTCTTTGGGTATTTGTCGGCTTGCGCCGACTTAGGAGGGGGCTCCTCGCCCCCTCCTTACCTCCCCTCGGCAGGACGGTGACCGCCCTGCACCCGCATCATAATGTTTAAAACGTGGGATGCAAGGAGGAATAATCGTTTACGCTACTTAGCCGACTGTTGCCAGGGTATCGCCGCTCTGTACGGTGTCGCCCTTCTTGACAACGATGCTGGTCACAGTGCCGTCGCACGGTGCAACGATGTCGTTCTCCATCTTCATGGCTTCGAGTACCATGATGACGTCGCCCTTGGATACGCTCTGACCCTGGGATGCCTTCACATCGAGGATCGTGCCGGGCATCGGAGCCGTTACCTTCTCGCCTGCGCCTGCTGCTGCAGCCGGTGCTGCGGCCGGAGCCGGTGCTGCGCCTGCGCCGATCTCCTCGACTGCGACATCATAGGTCTTGCCGTTGACTGTTACATTGAATCTTTTCATATTCATATACCACCAATCTTAAATATTATGGGTCATCCGTCAGAACGGGAGATTGTTGTGCTTTCTCGGGAGATTCGTCACACGCTTGCCTTCGAGCATGGACAGGGCGCTGCTCAGTGTGCTGCGCAGGTCTGCGGGCGTGATGATCTCATCAAGGACGCCGAGCTGTGCGGCCGCAAGTGCGGAAGCCTGGTTCTCGGTGTATTCCTTGGCAAGCTCCTTGCGCTTGGCATCAAGATCCTCGCAGCCCTTGAGCTTGTCATGCCACAGGAATTCCACTGCGGATTCCGGCATGAGCGGCGCAATATAGGCATTTTCAAGCGCATAGGCGAAATCGGCATTGCAGCCCTTGCCGGCAAGTGCGACAAAGACAGGGCCGACTGCCTTGCCGGTCACGACGGAGATCTTCGCTGTGGTCGCCTCGGCATAGGTACCCGCCAGACGGGTCAGCGCACGGACGGCACCGGTCAGCTCGGTCTCTGCATCGCCGTCAAAGCCCAGGGTATCCACAAGGGTGATGACCGGGATGGAGAAGGCATCGCACAGACGGACAAAGCGGGAGAGCTTCGCACAGTCTGCCTCGGTGAGCTTCGCATCGGTCTTATTGGTCGCAGCAATGCCCACGGTCGAGCCGCAGACGCTTGCAAGGGCGGTATAGGCTGCACCGGCATAGTCTGCATACAGCTCCGTCACGCTGCCGCCGTCTGCGAAGCTGTCCACATAGGACGCAAGATCGCTGCCGGCTGCGGCTGCGGGTGCATCAAAATCCATGCAGGGAGTGAATGCCATGTTGTTGACCGGCAGGAGGTTCACGAGCGCACGTACCTTGGCAAAGGCATCGGCATCGTCCTCAGCGGTCATCGCAGCGATGCCGTTCTTGGCGCAAGCCTCCGTGCTGCCGGCACCGTCCGCAAAGCCGGGCGTCAGGAACAGCTCGGCATCCTTGGTCATGACCACGAGATCTGCGGCGCATGCTGCCATGGCAGCGCTGCCTGCGCAGACACCTGCGATCACGGCGATCTGCGGAACCACGCCGGAAAGCGCAGAGGTGCGCTTCATCAGCAGGCTGTAGGCATTGAGCGAAGCGGCAGAACCGCCGTCCAGGAATGCGCCGTTGGAATCCCACACGCCTACCACCGGTGCGCCGGTCTTGGCGGCCAAAGTGTAGACCTTGGAAATTTTTTCGGCATGTGCGGGGCCGACTGCACCGCTGTTCACGCTCTGATCCTGCGCAAAGGCATAGACCGGATTGCCGTTGACATAGCCGAACGCTGTCACAACGCCTGCCGGTGCGTCCTTCTCCATGACGCAGGAGCCGATCTCCTGATAGGATCCCTCGTCAAACAGCGCAGCAAGGCGGATCCTTGCCGGGCTGGCTGCATTTTTCTCCATCTGCATAGTATCGATCCTTCCTTAAACTAATAACTCAAGGCAACAAAAACAGAGACGGTCTATCATAGGCCGCCTTGCCCGTTGCATACACTATTATCATACTATTTTTTTCGCTTTTTTTCAAGTATTTGCGGGGTTCTCTCTGCAATTTTTGCAGTTTTCCATAACATCTGCAATATTTTCAAGGATATTTTCGTCATTTTGAATAAAGCGCAGCATTTTCAGGCGTTCGAGCATCGCTTCATCCGTGATCCGGAATGCGGCCCGTTCGATCCCCCGCAGCTCCGCCTTGAACAGCACCGAGCGCACCAGACCGTCGCAATAATTCAGATCATGGCCGTCCTGCAGCGCATAGATCACGACCTGCTCCGGCTCATAGGCATAGACGATCCAGCCCCTGGCAGTGCCTTCTTCCGTCACCTCGGTCAGGTGGAAATCCGCCGGGAGCGAAAGCCCGGCAAGGAGCTCCGTATAGGCGGAAAAGTCCTTCGTTTCGACAATCGACAGCATGTCCTCACTCCTTTCCGATGGCGTTGCGGATGGCACGCAGCTCCTCTGCGGTCAGGTCACGCCATTTTCCGGGGGCGAGCATACCGAGCTTGAGCGGACCGATCGAAGTCCGGCGCAGACGTGCGACCTCCAGCCCGACGGCCTCGCACATGCGGCGGATCTGGCGGTTTCTGCCCTCCCGGATGGTCATCTGGAGCACGACACGCCCCGGCTCATTCGTCAGGACGACGACGGTCGCAGGGAGCGTCTTTTTGCCGTCGAGCTCGATGCCGTCGGCAAGTGCCACGAGCTGCTCCTCCGTGACGGAGGGGCGAACGGTCACACGGTAGGTCTTGCTGACATGCCGGGACGGATGCATGATGCCGTTGGCGAAGCTGCCGTCATTCGTGAGCAGCAGGAGGCCTTCGGAATTGCGGTCAAGCCGCCCGATCGGGTAGACCCGCTCCTCCACATCCTCGAGCAGATCCATCACGCAGCGGCGCTCCAGCTCGTCCGCAACGGTCGTCACATAGCCTCTCGGCTTGTGGAGCATGATGTAGCGCAGCTTTTTCTTCTTCGGTACATTGATCTTCTGGCCGTCCACGGTGATGATGTCACGGGGATCGGCCTTGTCACCGAGCCCGACAGGCCGGCCGTTACGCTGGACTCTGCCCTGCCGGATCAGCTCCTCTGCCTTGCGGCGGGAGCAGTAGCCGGCATCGGCAAGCAGCTTCTGGATTCTGATGGTCGCCATTTTGCTTCTCCTCTCTGGAGATTTGTCGGCTTGCGCCGACTCAGGAGGGGCTGCAGCTCTGCATAAGCGATCAGCCACGCTCGCAAGCTCGCTGGCTGCCTGCTTATCGCCCCTCCTAAACCTCCCTCGGCAGGGCGGTGACCGCCCTGCACCCGCATCTTTTTGTACAGGAAGGGTGATTGACAGCACCCCACAATTGTTCCCAAATGCTTCTCTTCGGTTGTTCCGCCGGGCGTGCCGGCACGTTTTCCGCTGCGATGAGCGGCACTGATGCGATCTCCCGCTCCTGGTACGCATAGACCAGCTCTCCGAGGACATCGCCCTCGCAGACCGGCGCATAGGCAAAGGGCGCACGCCGGACGGTCATACGGACACCGGACGGGATGCCGCCGGGCGTGCCGATCGTGACTGTCTCCGCAGGCTGCACGGCAGCAGCTTCCTGTGCGCCGCCCGCAACCGGAACCGAAAGCGCCGCCGGGGCGGGGAGTTCCGTTGGCTGCACACGGGAGAAGCCGTAGTCATACAGATGCATATGGTCATTCCAGTCATCCGGCGCATGGAGCGTCACGCAGATGAGCGTCACGCCGTCACGCTCACAGGCCGAGACCAGGCAACGGCCTGCTTCATCCGTAAAGCCCGTCTTGACACCGATCACGCCGTCATACATCCTCAGCAGCTTGTTGGAATTGTAGAGCGTCCGCTCATAGGGCGGGTTGCCGAAGCGCAGGGTGACGGCACTCTGGCCGCATATGCTGCGGAAGGTCTCATTGCGCAGGGCTTCCCGTGTGAGGAGCGCCATATCATACGCAGATGCGCCGTGTCCTTCGCCCTCTAAGCCGGAGGGCGTGACAAAGTACGTATCCCGCATGCCGAGCTCCTGCGCACGGGCATTCATCCGTGCGGCAAACGCCGGAATGCTCCCGGCGATGCGGACGGCTGCAGCATTGGCGGCATCGTTGCCCGAGGGCAGCAGCATGCCGCAGCAGAGCGAGCGCAGCGTCACAAGATCGCCCTCCTGCAGTCCCATCGAGGAGCCTTCCACACGGATGGCATCCGGATCCACACGGAATTCCGTGTCCAGATCGCCGTGCTCGATGGCAAGGAGCGTGGTCATGATCTTGGTGGTGCTCGCCATCGGGCGTTTTTCACGGGCATTGTGCTCGCAGATGACCTGTCCTGTGGCGGCTTCCGTGAGGATCCACGCCTGGGCAGAGACCTCCGGCACGGCTGCCTGCGCCTGCAGCCCCGGCAGCAGCAGAAAGCCGAGACAGAATCCGAGCAGAATCCCGATGCATTTTTTCATGAAGTACCCCTCCCACACCATGATATCTCATTGTATGGGAGCGGGACGAGGGTTATGCTTCTTCGATCGTCTCGACTGCTTCGTCAGCGACTTCGGCAGACTTCTCGGCCTTATCGCCCTTCTTGGGGATGAGGGAGATGACCTTGTCCACAAGACCGGGTACCATATCAAGCAGGACATTGGCCTTGTCGGCATTCATGGTGAGCTGGACGAGCTTGACATCGCCGTCCTTGGCAACGAGGAAACCGACCGGCTTGATGCTGATGCCGCCGCCTGCACCGCCTGCAAAGTACTCCTTTGCGGTACGTGTCGGCAGATCGGAACCGCCGGAGCCGAAGCCCACGCTGATCTTGGAGATCGGGATGACGGTGGTGCCGTCCTTGCAGTTGATCGGGTCGCCCATCATGGTGTTGGTATCCACAAAATTGCGGATCTTTTCCATGCTGATGCCTACAAATCCGTTGATTGCATGTTCGCTCATAGTGATACTCCTTCTGCGGAAAATCCGCTATAATTAACGATTTTGGGGTGCCGGGGCTGCTTACAGCCTGTCGCTGACGAGTGTCTTTTTGGCTTTGAGATGATCCATCAGGAAATCCCATGCCAGCCAGATGCCGACGGCTAAGACTGTGCCGACCGCCAGCTTGAACTTGCAGCCGGCGTTGTATTGGCTTGTGTCCTCTGTATAATCACAGACGATGGAGATGCGCTTGCGCTTCACCTTCATATAATGCGCTGCAGCGCCGAGCAGCGGCTGCAGGATCATATGGATCTTGCCGTAGAGCTGGGCGGTCTCTGCCGCATCCTCACCGCCGAGCACGATGTCCGTTTCGATATCGTACCAGGTGATGCCGCGCAGCAGCTTGTTCACCGGCCCCGGCAGCGCAAAGACGGCGCTTCCGGCGAGATCCGCCTTGCCGGCGATGTTCTGCATGAGCTTCCAGAGCTTGTCCATGAGAAATTCACGGCGCTTCTCTGCAGGCTCCTCCTAGTCCTGCTTCTTCTTTTTCTTCTCTTTCTTCGGTTTCGGGGGCTTGTCGCTTTTCTTGCGCGGCAGGATCTGGATGCCGAGATAGCGGACGCTCCAGTCGAATTTGCTGTCCCAGTAGCGGACGCTTACCACCACATGCGAAATGCACAGCAGCACGGTCAGCAGCACAAGTACCCCGACGATGATCAGAAATATCCGCATAGCATGCCTCCTCTATGCTTCCTCTTCCGGTTCGGTCGGTTCCTCCGGCGCAGGCTGTTCGGCGGTGAAGCCGTCCAGCTCTCCGGTGAAGGTCTCCTGCTGCCTGCGCTTCGGCTCCGGGAGCTCCTCAAGCGAGGAAAGCCCGAATGCCCGCAGAAACAGCGGCGTTGTCTGGTAGCCGATCGGGTGGCCGGGCACGTCGATGCGGCCGGCTTCCTCAAGCAAACCCTTGTCCACCAGCGAATTGATGACCGAGGAGCTGTCGATGCCTCTGACACGCTCCACAAAGCCCTTGCTCACCGGCTGGTTATAGGCCACGATGGTCAGCGCTTCCATGGCGGCATTGCTCAGCGGCCGCATGCGCTCCTGCTCCATCGCTTTCCGGATGATGTCCGCAAATTCCTGCCGTGTGCCGATCTGCCACGCATGGCCGAGATGCATCACACGCAGGGCGCTGCCGATGCCGGCATAGCATTCCTGCAGGGTATCCATGAGCGCAGAGACTTCGCTTTCGGGGATCTCCAGCACCTGTGCAAGCCGGGATGTCTCCACCGGATCACCGGCGGCAAAGAGGATCGCTTCTGCGGCTGCAGCCTGTTCGTTCATGTGTCACCTGCCTTTCCGCTCGCACATGGCGAGCACGGTATTGTCCTCATTGAGCCGGATGCGCCCGAACCGGGTCAGCTCCAGCACGGCTAAGAAGGTCGCCACTCTGGCCGAACGGTCGGTCAGGCCCTCATAGAGCGAGGCGACCGTCACGGTCTTGCCGCCGTACAGCGCACGCAGCACATGCACGACCTTCGATGTGACCGAGACCACACGCTCCTGCGTGACGGTGTCGGTGATCTTGTCGGAGAGTGCCTGTCCGTTCATGCGTGCCTTGCCGATCCTGGCATAGGCATCTGCGAGAACATCGGGCGTATGCGTCAGCTTATAGGTCTGGGGAAGCTTTGCGAGCTTCATGGGCTTGCGGACGAAGATATCATCCGCAAGGAACAGCTCCCTGAGCTTCCCTGCCGCCTGCTGACAGAGGGCATATTCGATGAGGGCGCCCTGCAGCTCCTGCTTGATGCGCTCGGCTTCCTCGGGCTTGGGCAGCAAAGACACGGTCTTGATGTAGACCAGGCGGGCTGCCATTTCGAGAAATTCGCCGGCAAGCTCCAGATCCTGCCGCTGCGCTTCTTCTATATATAATAGGTACTGCTCCAAGAGC
This sequence comes from uncultured Clostridia bacterium, assembly GCA_946535685.1. Lineage (GTDB taxonomy): Bacteria > Bacillota > Clostridia > Oscillospirales > Ruminococcaceae > UBA3855. Next base: position 10,122 of record CAMNDR010000004.1, read on the forward strand.
TTGGTGATCTCGATGTCGTTGATGTTGAGCTGGTGCTTGGAGATCAGGTGGAGCAGCAGATCGAGCGGCCCCGTAAACACATCCAGCTTGAATTCCATTGCCGCCATGCTACACCACCGCCGGGATGAATTGCGTGAGATCGGCCATTCCTGTGAAGATCAGGTTGTTGAGCACAGAAAGCGGCCAGCTCAGGATGCCGGTGAAGAGCAGCACCATCATGATGGCGTAGAACACCCGCTGGTTGCGCATCACCCACATGGCCGCCTTCGGCGGCAGCAGGAAGGTCAGCACACGGGAGCCGTCGAGCGGCGGCACGGGGATCATGTTGAACAGGAACAGGTTCAGGTTGATGACCACAAACCAGTACATCATATAGGTGAGGAAATACAGCGTGTCTTCGCCGCTGTAAATGCCGATCACCGGGATGGTTTCCCGTGTGATCTCGACATACTGCATCCCGCCGCAGAGCCGGATGACGACCATCGCCGCCAGTGCGGCAAGCAGGTTCATCAGCGGGCCTGCCACGGCAGTGACCATCATGCCGAAGCTCGGATGCTTGAATTTGGAGGGAGAGACAGGCACGGGCTTTGCCCAGCCAAAGCCGAGGATCATCAGCATCAGCGCACCGAGGCCGTCGAGGTGGGCAAGCGGAGAGATGGTCAGGCGTCCCTCGTTCTTGGCCGTATCGTCGCCGAGCTTATGCGCTGTCCAGGCATGTGCAAATTCATGCAGCGGATTGACGAGAAAAATCGTCATCAGCCGCACCAGAAACAGCAGCATGACCTGCGGATTCAATACCGGCATGGGTTCCCTCCTCTCTTTGCGTACTCATAATTATTATACTACAAATCGGAACACTTTGCAAGTGCTTTCCGGAAAAAGATGCACACCGGCCGGCGGCGGCGTGCCGGATCCCGGCGAAAACAATGCATCTTCCGCAAATATTGCGGGTTTTTGGCTGCCATAATTGTTTTTTCTGAAAAAATTTGAAAAAAGACTTGCTTTTTTCAATGACTTCTGCTATAATGTAATACATAGGTGTTTTATAAAGGACAGCCCCTGCGGTATGTCCTGAGCAATTGAAGGAGGTGTGTTTTCATGGCAAAGTGTGAAATTTGCGGCAAGGGCGTGACCTTCGGTAACAAGGTATCCCACTCCCACAGAGCATCCAACAGAACCTGGAAGCCCAACGTACAGCGTGTCAAGGCTGTTGTCAAGGGTGCTCCCTGCCACATCTATGTATGTTCCAGATGCCTGCGCTCCGGTAAGGTAGAGCGCGCCTGAGCGGGGAGCCCCCGCTGGCAGGCCGCACGCCGGGGTTTTGCTCCGGCGATAGCGCAGAACATGCGTTGTGAAACATGTGAACTGCTTGCCCCCATTGCCGTTTGGCATTGGGGGCAATGCTATTGTCAGTGCGTATGCGGGACTCACGGCAGGCCGCACGCCGGGGTTTTGCTCCGGCGATAGCGCAGAACATGCGTTGTGAAACATGTGAACCGCTTGCCCCCATTGCCGTTCGGCATTGGGGGCAATGCTGTTTCGGGGAGGAAAAATACAGCGCTGCACAGGCCTCCTTACGGCTCTGAAAGCCTTTCCGGCGCATCTGGTGCTGCGATTTGTGCCAAAGTGAAAATGCCTGTTGACTTTTCACATCTTTTATGATATAATGTGTATAACAGATGACCGGCGGGGGCAGATCCGCCGCTGTAATTTTTTTATATGAGGTGACTATTTTGGCAGAGATCAAAAAATCCCAGGAGCCGATCCTGAATCCGGCACTGGTACAGGCAATGGAAGCCATGAAGGCGGATCGCAATCCCAAGACGGAGTCTGCATTTGTCAATACACTGAAGGCAGGCCGTTTCCTGGTTCCCGCAGATATCAACACGGTACAGGCTGCACAGGCGAATCCGGACGGTACCGTTCAGCTCAAGGATCAGCCGCAGATCAAGTTCGTGCTGTTCAGCAGTGCGAATGGCGAGCGCTATTTCCCGCTGTTCACGGACGGCGACGAGGTCAACAAGTGGCCGGATCGTGAGAAGCATCAGCTTGCGGCGATCACCTATCCCGATCTCTGCGAGTTCTTCAAGAGAGAGATGAACAAGAACGAGGGCAAGTCCGACATCACCGGCATTGTCATCAATCCCTATGCACAGAACGTGATGGTTCCGGCGGACAGCATGCTCAAGATCCTGAACACGGAGTCGATGGCACCCGGCACCAAGATCCAGATCGGCGATCTCAAGGAGCAGCCGGAGGAGCTGCTCAACGCACTGCAGGATCTGATGCCGAACGAGACAGACATCGAAAAGGCGTATCTGCGTGTGATGAAGCGTGAGGACAAGCCGAATCCGAATTTCCTGCTCGTGCTTGACATCAATGTCGCTGCGCTCGGCGATGCAGGCATCAAGGCGCTCTTTGACCGTGTGGCAGAGGTTGCAAAGCCCCATCTGCGCGGCGTGGAGCTGGCGATCGTTCCGGCTTCCAACAATTTCGGCGTGGCTGCACTGAAGAATGCTGTGCCGTTTTATGAGAAGTAAGCAGCGGGCTGTTATCCAGTATCAGAAGATCCCCTCTCCGTCTTTTCGGAGAGGGGATCTCAACTTGTTTCTGGTGCTGGCGCACCGTTGAGCGCCCCACCCCCAACAATGCTAACAACTTTGGCATTTTGTCGGCTTGCGCCGACTTAGGAGGGGCTGCTCGCCCCTCCTAAACCACCCTCGGCAGGACTATGCAGCCCTGCACCCGCAGATT
>CAMNDR010000005.1 GCA_946535685.1 uncultured Clostridia bacterium
TTCGTCAGGCTCTTGTGCATCACGACAGAGAGATAGCTTTCATACCACGCCTCGCTGACTTCCAGCTCCTCCACATCCGCATAGCGCCCCTGCATTTCCTGCAGCGCAGCGATCACAGCGGCATATTCCTCCGTTTCCGTATCTCCCACAAGATCATAGAACTCCACATAGGATTTCCGGTTGCCCATAATATACATGAAATCCAGTGTACACAGCGGAACATTCTTGTCAAACGGCGTGATCATGAAGGATACCATCTGCATCATGCCCATATTCGTGGTCATGACCGAAAGATTGCCGAGGTTTTCCACTTCATATTGATCCGTGTGGAATTTCATCACCCCATACATCGTCAGATCCGCATACGCTCCCGCATCACACGGTGTCACGGTATAATGCGCTCTCACCTCATCCAGTCCCCTGTCGATCGTTTCACGCATCGCCTTCATATTTCTGGATGCATTGACCGCCAGCACGATCACGACCGCTGCAATGACCGCCAGGATCACACCCAGGACGATGAGTAAGGGTTTCTTTTTGCTTTTTTTCTTGTTTTGTTCTTCCATAGGAGCCTCCTACATTTTACTGATAGCTTATTATAGCACGGTTTTTACAGATTGTCAATAGCCAGGTCAGCCGGCTTCCTTCTCTGATTTAACCTGAATTTAACATTGCCTTGCATCGAATTTGATGTTGTCCTGCTATAATGATCTGGGTTGAAAAAAAAATATCAATAGTATTTTAAGCTCCGTATGATAGAATACATATCATCCGGATCCTCCCCTCTCACAGGAAAGGCGGTTCGCTTATGGAAGTCAAAGACATCGTCCTTGCGTTGGTCATGGTCATCGGCGGTCTGGCATTCTTCCTCTATGGCATGAATGTCATGTCCTCCGGTCTGGAAAAAATGGCCGGCGGCAAAATGGAGCAGGCGCTCAAAAAACTCACCTCCAACTGGGCGCTGAGCCTGCTGCTCGGCACAGCCATCACCATCGTGCTGCAGTCCTCGTCCTCCCTCACGGTCATGCTCGTGGGTCTGGTCAACTGCGGCGTCATGGAAGTTTCACAGACAGTCGTCGTCATCATCGGCGCCAACATCGGCAAGACCTTCACGACCTGGCTGCTCTGTCTGATGGGCGTGGATACGGAAGGCCCGCTGTGGCTGTCACTGCTCAATCCGGAATATTTCTCGCTCCTGTTCGCACTGGTCGGCGCTGTCATGATGATGTCGAAAAGCAGCGAAAACAGTCATAAATCGAACATCGGCAGCATCCTTGTGGGCTTTGCTGTCCTGATGTACGGCATGGTGCTGATGAAGGATGCTGTCGGCCCGCTCAAGGATTCGGCAGAATTCCAGCAGCTCCTCACCAAGTTCGACAATCCGATCCTCGGCGTGCTCGTCGGTACCGGCGTCACCGGCATCATCCAGAGCTCTGCTGCATCCATCGGTATCCTGCAGACACTCGCCGACAACACCGGCACCATCACCTTCAGCATGGCCATCCCGATCATCATGGGACAGAACATCGGTACCTGCGTGACCGCCCTGATCTCCTCGATCGGTGTCAACCGCAATGCCAAGAAGGTCGGCATCATCCACATCGCCTTCAACGTCATCGGCACAGTCATCTTCCTGACTGCCTATGAGATCCTGGATATGACGATCGGGTTCCCGTTCTCGTCCATGACGATCAACTCTGTCGGCATCGCCGTCGTTCACACGGTATTCAACATTCTGACGACCTTCCTGCTGCTGCCGTTTGCAAAGCATCTGGAAATGATCGCAAACTTCATCCTGCCGGACAAGGACGGCGCCGAAAAGCACCACCAGCATACCCTGCTCGACAAGCGCCTGCTGACCACGCCGTCTGTCGCTGTGGCAGAGTGCGAGAATGCCTCCCAGAATATGGCGCTGCTTGCTGTAGAGACTGTGCTGCTGAGCATTTCCCTGCTGACGGATTATGATGAACGCCTTGCCAAGAAGGTCTATGAAAATGAAGAGCTGCTCGACAATTACGAGGATCGTATCGGTTCATCGCTTGTACAGCTCAACAAGATGGCGCTGTCCGAACGGGACAGCCAGGTCTCGTCCCGTGTACTGCGTGCGATCGGTGATTTTGAACGGCTCGGCGACCACGCCATCAACATCGTACAGAGCGCCGAGGAGATCCATAACCATGAGCTTTCCTTCTCTGAGGGCGCCCAGCAGGAGCTCTCCGTGCTGACCGCAGCGCTTGAGGAGATCCTGCAGAACACCTACCAGGTCTATAAATCCCACAATGAGGTGGAAGCTGCGAACATTGAGCCGCTTGAGCAGGTCATCGACTACCTGACCCGGGACATCAAGGCCAACCACATCAAGCGCCTGCAGAAAGGAACCTGCACCATCGAAATGGGCTTTGTGCTCAATGACATCCTTATCAATTTCGAGCGTGTCAGCGACCACTGCTCCAACATCGCCGTTTCCGTCATCGAGACATCGCACAACATGTTCGAGACGCACAGCTACCTGAACAAGGTCAAGTTCGGCAACAAGAACTTCAACGAGAATTTCGAGCATTTCTCGGAGAAATACCGGCTGCCCGGTTCGATCCTGTGACAGATCCGCATACAAAAATGCTTCATGGCCGTTTCATACGGTCATGAAGCATTTCGTTTTTTCAGGAACGAGCTGAGCTGTTCGATCGGGATGGGCTTGGAATATTTATAGCCCTGCAGATAGCTGGCATGCATCTGCTCACAGGCAGCCTGATCCGCATCACTCTCGATGCCCTCGAACAGGATCGAATAGTGCAGATCGGCAAACATCCTTGCAAAGGTGCTGACCATGTAGTGTGAAGCCTCACTCCGGCTGCATTCGAGCAGCAGCGACCGGTCAAACTTGATGATATCGAACGGAATCTCCATGATCCGCTCAAAATTGGAATAGCCTGTTCCGAAATCGTCCAGATAGAACTTGATCCCCAGTTTCCGGAGCTGGATGATCTTTTCCTTGGTCGTCTGGAAATCGGCCTCGCTCTGGCTCTCCGTGATCTCAATGGCGATCTGGTCGTAGTTGATCTGGTTGCGGGAGATGATCTGCTGTACATCCTTGCAGAAGCTCTCATACCGCAGATCCACAGTCGAGAAATTGACCGAAATGCGCTTGATGTCATAGCCATCCTCCATCATCGTCCGCACAGCCCCGCAGGTCTTGTTCAGGATGATCAGGCTGATGGCGTGGATCAGGCCATTCTCCTCCGCCAGCGGGATAAACAGATCCGGATAGACCATCCCGATCCGGTCAAGCTGCAGCCGCATGAGCGATTCTGCCGTATCGTAGGCGCCGGTTCTGATGTTGTAGACCGGCTGGCAGTAGACGACGATCCGCTCATCGTCCAGATCCTTCTTCCGGGCAATATCCTCCAGCTCGCTGAGAATATAGGCGCTCTCATAAAAGCTCTGGATATCCTGCTCCTGCACCCGGTAGATGGAATTGCTCACCATCGTTTTCTCGATGTACTGGATCAGCCGCACATAGTCCATGCTTTCGGTGATCGACTTTGTCGTTTCGATCACAACGATCTTGTAGTCGATGTTGAACCGGCTGTGGCTCTCCTTGAAGTCCTCCAGCATCTTGGCGATCACAGCATCCTGCTGTGTGCTGTAGGACTTGGCAAAGCTCAGGATCAGCCGCCCGTCCGGGAACTGATAGAGCACGCCCTTCTGCACGTTCTGGCGGAAGAACTGATAGTACTCCATCTTGAGATCCTTGCTGTACTTGAGCGCTTCTGCAAAATTCTGCATATTGCAGCTCATCAGCACATACTTGTGTCCCTTTTCGAGCTGTTCACCCAGCTCCTCATAGAAATAGGTTTCCGAAACTGCGCCGGTGTTGACGTCATATGGATTGGAATGGAACAGAAAGATCAGTCCCAGCACCGGGAAAAACAGTGCCACCTGTGTGAACGAGCCCTGATCCCGCATAAACTGGATCGCCATCAGCAGGAGCGTCACGCAGTTGGAGACAAACAGTCCCCAGAAAATCGGGCTGATGACACGGCTCCGGTGTTTGATGATCGTGTAGAAAACCGAAATGATGGACAGCAGGAACAGCACGATAAAGGGGCTGAAGCCTGTATAGATCGTTTCGTCCTCTCCGATATAATAGCCGAAACGAAAGACAGTTCCCAGCACGTCCAGCACCACTGCAGTTCCCAGCAGTACGCCGGACCGGATCAAATAGGTTTTCCGCACCGTTTCCCGTATCCAGAACGGATCCCCGAGGTACCGCAGGTAGGCGAACATCATGCAGGCAATGCCTGAAAAGCGGACAAGCCGCAGAATATAGAGCAGCAGGTGATTCGGCTCAGCGTAGCTGAGGAACTGGTTATAGAAAATATTGACAGAGGTCGTCACCATCGAAAGCCCAAGCATATTGAGCAGCAGACGGAGACTCTTGCTGCGGTGCATATAGGTCTGCAGCAGCAGTATGAACATCAGGATCGTCAGCCCCAGCACAACGATGTCGCCGATCACTGTATAGCGGTTCGGCATAAACGGTGTCACGGCAAATTTCCGCAGCAGCAAAGCCAGCATATTGCGTCCCCCCCTTCTGTCTCTCTGTTGCGCAATAGAGTCTTTACTTATTATAACACATCCGCACCGATTTGTCAAGATTTCTATTATTCTCTGCCGGATTTGGTTAAATCTTTCGTCAGTATGTACAAAAATAGAACGCAGCACTGCGCACAGCGCCGTATGGCGCAAAGGGGTGCAGGGGCGAAGCCCCTGCGAAAAATAACCCCCTCCCCGACGGGGAGGGGGCTGGGGGTGGGGCGCTCACCGGTGCATGACATGCTGGAATGCAGCGCTGCGCACAGTGCCTCATCTGTGATGTTCAGCATCAGTCCCCGAACACCATCGGCCCGAAATATTCCGGACGGTGGTAATCGGGGCGTTCCGTGCCGACCGGCTGCCATGCGAGATAGTGCTTGTTCACAGTCAGGTCGCCGCATTTGTAGAAGTTGGCCATCAGAACGCCGTCAAACGTATAATCCGGGATGAAGAACCGGAAGTACTCCAGCGGGATCGTGTAGAACACCTCCCAGCCGTCCTCGGTATAGCCGGTGCGGATGTCGAAGTATGCGGCGATGTCGTTTCTGACCAGGGAAAAGCGGTCGGATCTCGACGGGCCGTACTGCATGCAGACGCAGCCGTTGGGATTCATCTCGATGTTGAAATACTTATCCCAGCCCTCCGGCATGAAGAAAAATTCCAGACAGCTATCCTGATACACAGGCGACAGCGGCTCGGTGTTCTCCGCGCGGATCTCCTCCTCCACAGCACTCAGATGCACATACAGATGCGTATCGTCATAGCAGAGCTGCCCTGCCGCACGGATGCCGTAATCATCCTGCCAGAGCACCTTGTCGATCGGTAGCACCGGAATGCTGCTCCAGTCGATCTCGCCGTCCACCCTCGTGATCGTATAGTCCGCCTGCACCTCCTCCGGCGCAGCGGTCTCCTCCTCTGCGGGTGCCGTCTCCTCCGCCGGCGCAGTTTCCTCCTGCGTGCTGCTCTCCTCTGCCGGCGCAGTCTCAGAGGCGGCTTCTGTCACCGGTGCCGTTTCGACTTCCACGGCAGATGCCGTGCTCTCGACCTCCTCCGCAGAAGCAGCACCTTCATCGCAGCCGGCTGCCGTCAGTGCGGCAGCCAGTGCGGTCATGCAAAGCAGGATTCTCCATGTTGTACGAATCTTCATCATTCTTCTCCTCACTCCATCAGTGTAACCGTATCATTCTCACATGCTGCCGTTCCACGCCGGATCGACAGCTCCAGTCCCTCTGCCACAGCCTGCTCGATCAGCGGCGTGACCCTTGCAAAGCCCATGAGCTTGGCAGTATCCCGGATGAGATCCTCCTTCGGGCTGCTCACCTCGCTGCGGATCAGGCAGGACAGTGCCCCGCACAGCTCCTCCGTGCAGATATCGTCGATGGCACGCCGTTCAGCGCCCGTGCGGAATGCCTCATAGGTTTCCGGATCCTGCTCCGCCTTCCACAGGAACACCTGTCCCCGGGATTCGGTCTTCTTCGGCTTCACCTTCTGCAGCGCCGCCTCGAAGATCTGTTCGATGCGGGAGCCGCTGCGGGTGATGCCCCACGCCGCAATGACCTTCCGGAGCACCGCCTTCTTGCTGACCGGCGCTTCCGCTTCGATGACACGTCCGATCATTTCAGCGATCTTTTTGAGCGAAGCCGGCTTCTGGAAATCCTCCGATGTCCCGGCATCCGGCAGGATGCACGGCGTATAAGTCTCCGCCCGTTCTGCAGGCGTCAGGATATGCTCCTTCTCAAAATCATTGGGATTGTAGGCCGCAGGCTTTGCCGGCTCCGTGACAGCGGTCTCCGGCACACCGGCAGCGGCATCCTCCACCGCCTTTTTGATGCGCTCGATCACACGTTCCTTGTTGTCGAGCCAGTCGAGAATATGCACGCTGCACAGTTTCCAGCCAAGTCCTCTCAGCACGGACGGCTGTGACAGCAGGCGGTCACGGGCGGTCGAAGTATGCCAGTTGGTGCTGCTGTCGCAGAGCAGACCGAGGATAAAGCGCCCCGGATCCGCCGGATCCACAATCGCCGCATCAATCCGAAAGCCCGAACAGCCAATGCCGCACTTGACGGTATATCCATATTTTTCCAGCTCATCCCGGACAAGCTCTGCAAAGGCATCGTTCCGGTAAACATCCGCACCGGCGCCCCTCGTGAGTGCCGACGTGCCGCGCTCGGCAAATTCCAGGAAAGCCCGGAGCTGGGCCACGCCCTCGGAACGGGTGCGGGACAGGTCGATCTGGTCGGGACGGATGACGGAGAACACCTTCATCTCCTTGCGGGCACGGGACACGGCAACATTGAGCCGCCGCCAGCCGCCGTCCTGGTTCACAGGGCCGAAATTCATCGAAACCTGGCCGTTCTGGTCAGGGCCATAGCCGATGGAGAATAGGATCACATCCCGCTCATCACCCTGTACATTTTCAAGGTTCTTGATGATGATCGGCTCATACATCTGATCCGCCCAGATCTCAAGCTGCGGATTTTTGACATAGGCTTCCGTCAGCAGATCATCCACCAGATTCTGCTGCACGACGCTGAAGGTAACAACGCCGATGGAATCCTGCCGGAGCTTTTCATCCGAGAGCCGCCGCACGATCTCCGCCACGACCGCCTCCGCCTCGGCACGGTTCTGGCGGGTCTTGCTCTTGTCATAGAAGCCCTCGACCGGCACACGGGTCACCTTGCGCACCTGGTCATCCGGCGACGGGAAGGTCAGCAGCTTGTTCTCATAGAATTTCGCATTGCTGAAGGCGATCAGGCTCTCATGCCGTGAACGGTAATGCCACAGCAGATGCATCGACGGCATCGACAGCGCCAGGCAGTCATCCAGCACGCTCTCAAGGTCTTCCTTGTCATAATTCTCCTCATCCGTATGCTGTGATGTGAAGAACGAAGTCGGCGGAAGCTGCTTCGGGTCGCCCACAACAATGACATTATCGCCACGGGCGATCGCACCGACCGCTTCACTGGTCGGGAGCTGGGATGCTTCGTCAAAGATCACGAGGTCAAATTTCGGGAATGTCGGGTCGATATACTGCGCCACAGAGATCGGGCTCATCAGCATGCACGGGCAGATCCGCCGCAGCAGCGTGGGAATGCTGTCAAAGAGCCTGCGGATGGAGAGCATTCTGCCGCCGCTCTTGATGGCACGCTGCAGAATGGAGATCTCCGAGGAGCCCTTCATGCCCTCAGCCGCCGGGATCTTGGCAGACAGGCGGGAGACGAGCTCCTGCACCGTGAGCTTCTCAAACTGCGCATTCAGCTCCGCAAACTGCGTGAGCGATACCTCGAACTGCGTCCCCTGGAAGCCGGACAGCACCGGATATTTCGCCATTGCCGAAACGATCGTCACCCTTGCCGCCTCACAGCGGTAGGCATCGGTGATCGTATCCTCGGTCACAAAACCGCTTCGATAAGCGCTAACAACCGCATCAAGCCCCTTGCCGGACATCTCCCGGAGCAGTCCTTCGAGAATGGAGCGCTCCCGGAGCAGCGTGCTGCCGGTGATCCAGCCGTATGCCGTCTGCTCTGCCGCCGCAAAGAAATCCTCCGCATGCGAAAGCTCTGCAAAGTCGATGCTGAAATGCTTTTCCAGCGCATCCATCGCCTTGCGCAGCGTTTCAAACGCCGACCACGCCGGTGCAAAGCTGACCGGCATCGGCCGCTGCAGCGCTTCGGCAAGCACCGGATCCTGCAGCCGTCCGAGGATCTCCCGGATGGCATCGGTTCCCGTGCAGCAGCGTGCAAGCTGGTCAAAATCGCTCTTGTCCCCCTGCCAGAGTGCGCCGAAAACGCCCGTGAGCACAGCATCTGCGCCGGTGAGCTTCTGCCGCTGTTCTGTCAGAGCGATCAGCTCATCGCAGACCTCGGCGAAATTGGCCTTCGTCACCGTGCCCGGCGCCTTGGCATGTGCCTGCAGCTTCCTGACGATCTTTCCGGCACCGAGCAGCTTCGGCAGGAACCACTTCTGCTCATTTTCTTTCCATTCGAGCTTCGCTGCCGCAGCATCCACCGTCAGCACGGTACGCTCGAACTTCTGCAGCACAGCCTGTTCCATCGTCCGGTACGCCCTGCCCTCGCCGAGGAGCGCATCAATTTCGCCCCTGCGCACAGCAGCAGGCGCATCGGAAGCAAGCTGCGACGGGAGATATTCTCCCGACTGCGCATGCTGCAGCGCCGTCAGCAGTCCTGCATAGGTCTCATAATCCCCGTGTACCGCAAGCTGCAGCTCCTGCAGGAGCTTCTGATAGGAGGACTGCGCCGCCGGGAGCGTCCCGCGCATCTGCTCCGCCGCCTTCTTGAAGCTGTCACGGGTATTGATATCATACTGCTTCCGGCAGTACGCCCTGAGCGGCGATGTCTGATAGCCGCCCAGCTCCCTGCCGGCAGCGATGATGCGGGCAAGACTGTCCTGCGCCGCCTGATAGTCCTCGGCAGTGGTCTTTTCCGGATAGGACGCATCGAGCGTGATGCAGCCCTTGTATTCGCTGAGCGTCTCATAGACCGTGACCGCATCATAGAGTGACATGCCGATCGGCTGCGGCTCATGGAGCGCTGTCATGATCTCGCCGAGCTCATCCCTGCGCCGTTTCAGCTCATCGGCTGTCCGCTGGTAATCCTCCGGCGGCTTGACATGCCCGATGGCAAGTGTCTGCTCAAGCTGATTGAGCACGGCACGCTTCTGTGCCTTATTGGAATGCAGCTCCAGGCAGAACGGATCCAGCCCGATCTTGGCAAGACGCTTCTGCACCACAGAGAGCGCCGCCATCTTCTCCGCCACAAACAGTACGGATTTCCCGTTATAGAGCGCATTGGCGATCATATTGGTGATGGTCTGTGACTTGCCGGTGCCGGGCGGGCCGTGCAGCACGAAGCTCTGCCCCTGCGATGCGGCATAGACCGCCGCAAGCTGCGAGGAATCGGCACTGACCGGCACAGCCATATCCGAGGGAGCGACCTTGTCATCCAGCTCCGCCGGAGTAATGGAGATATTCTGCGGCTCCCATTCGAGCTTGCCGGAGATGAGCGATGCGACCACCTGATTCTGCCGCAGCTCCTCGCTCCGGTTGCGGATATCGTTCCACATGATGAACTGGCTGAACGAGAACTGTCCGAGGAAGGCAAGATTCTCGACATCCCAGCCCTTCTTTGCCATGACTGCCTGTCGCACGGTATTGAATACCAGCGGCAGATCCACGCCGTTTTCGTCATACGGCGGCGGATTGAGCCCATTGATGAGGATGCCGAAATCCTGCCGCAGCATTTCGAGCAGCGTGATATTCATCTGCACATCCTCGCCCCGTACCCGCAGCGAATAGGAACGATCCGTGATCTTTCGCACCAGATCCACCGGCACCAGCAGCAGCGGCGCATAGCGGGCCCGTGTGCTCTTGTCCGTCTCATACCAGCGCAGACAGCCGAGCGAAAGATACAGCGTATTGGCACCGTTCTCCTCCAGGCTGACCTTTGCCTGCCGGTGCAGCTTCTTGAGCGTGCGTTCCAGATCCGCCTCACTGATAAATGCACGCAGGCGGTGCGACCTGAACTCCGTCTCCGCAAGCTGCGTGACAACATCCTTATTATTCTCCGTCTCAAAGATCTTGTTGTCCGACAGTGCCACATGCAGCTCCGTCGGCGCTGCCATGATCTGGAAGTCACCGCCCTTGGACAACTCATCCTCAAGCTGTGAGAGATCAAAGGTCATGAACTGCACATTCGCAGAGCCGGGCCGGAAATTCAGCAGCGCATTGCGCAGCGACAGATCGAGCAGCTTGCGCTCCCAGAGTTCCTGACGGGTAAGTTTCAGATCACCGGAGCCATCCGTGATGATATTGTGCCGGCTGATCTCGCCGGGCTTTGCCGTGAGATCGCTCTCCTTGCGTGTGCCGTAGTCGATCATGCGGAACTTGCCGTCCTCGCTGATGCGCACCGGAATCGGCCGGATGCCCGTGCCGCGGCAGCGCATGACATCGAGCGCCATCCGAAAATTCTCCGTCTGCTTCAGATGCTCACAGGCATGCACCCCCGCCTCATCAAAGCTGACGCTGCGTCCCGCCACAAAGTCGGTGCATTCGACAAGGCAGATCTGGTCGATGCCCGAAGCCGTGCGCTTTGCCACAGCCGAAGCATCATCCACAGCACAGTCCGAGAAGGTCTCCTCCTCAAGCCAGCAGCCCGCAAATGCATGCCCCTCGACAAAGATCACGAGCGGATGCAGTCCGACCGCCTCTGCGCAGGCCGCAAACAGCAGCGACAGATCCAGGCAGGTGCCGGACTTCTGCTCCAGCACGGTATGCGGCATCCGCAGGCGCTGTCCCGTGAGCTCATAGCTTGCCGGCGGGACGGTGTAGGCAATATTCTCCTCCTGCAGTGCCGCATAGAGAGCAGCCATCTGCAGCTTGACCTGGTTCGGGTCAAGTGTCTGGTAGCCGGTGAAGGACGGCTCGCCCGTCCACTTCATCAGATGCTTTCCGGCGGCAGCAATGATCTCAGCGATCTTCGGATGATTGGGCGTGATGAACGCCGCCGTCAGCTCCGGCATGACCGTGGTGCCGGTCCACTGGTCATAGGCGAGCAGCTCCAGCTCCTGCGTGCAGGTGCCAAGCACCTCCTCGCCCTGAAACGCCTCCACGGTAAACGAGCCGACCATTTTTTCTGTCAGCGAGCAGAGAAAATCCGCCTTGACCGCCAGCCGCACCGGGGAGATCTCGACCGATTCTGCCGGCCGGAGTGCCGCAAGCGTGGTCTCGAAGGGCGCAGCGAACTCCGGCTCGAACCGGATGCGCACGCCGATCTGCTCAAGCAGAGAATCCGAACGGTTCTCCACCCTCACACTGCGGATGACGGGGATGTAGTTCTGCTGCATCGCAAAGCTGAGCTGCGCAGATGCCGTACAGGAAATGCCAAGTGTCTGTTCCAAGAGGATCAACTCCTTTGCTGGATTCTTTTCTTTTATTATAGCATAGCTGCAGCGGGTTGTCAATTTAGAATTGGGAAGATCCTGAGAAAATACAAACCGGAACCTTCCCGCATATCCCTCTCCCTCCCCGCATACACTCTACCAACCACAAACATAGGAGGTACCCGCATGGAATTACAAACCGCCTGCACGATCATCACCGCCGCAGAACCGCTCGGGACATCCGTCCAGGAGCAGGGCATCGAGCTGGATTATGTGCTGCCCGATTATTATCCCGATGTGTTCACGCTCATCAAATGCTTTGTCACGCCGACCATTGTCAGCCAGTCTGTCAGCGGCGACCGCCTGAGCTATGAGCTCCGGGCAGACATCCGCATCCTCTACTGCACCGAGCAGTCCCACGTCCTGCAAAGTGTCACCCAGACGCTTCACTTCTCCCGCACAGCCGAGCTTCCGCCCGGCGAGAGCATCACTGCCGAGCTCACACCGATGCTTGACTATGTCAACTGCCGTGTCGTGAGCCGACGCCGGCTCGATGTGCGGGGGGCTGTCACCGTCCGGATCCGGACGAGCGCCGTCCGCCGCCAGGAAGTCCTCTCCGACATCACCGGCAAAGGCATCCAGCTCCGCCGCCAGCCCGTCCAGTTCCCTGACCGGAGCATCCGGGCCGAGCGCAGCGTACTCCTCTCTGAGGAGATCGAGCTCGGCAATGCCAAGCCCCCGATGCTCCACATCGTCCGCTGTGAGCCGCAGGCCGTCGAACAGAGCCACCGCTTTGTCTCCGGCAAGCTCATGGTGCAGGGAAATCTGCAGGTACAGCTTCTCTACGCCTGCGAAAAGGACGGCGACGGCAGTCTGGAACCGCTTTCCTTTCGTCTCCCCTACAGCCAGCTCATCGAGATCGAGGGTGCCGGCGAGGGCGATCTCTGCGAAGCGCAGGCTGCTGTCCTCACCTGTGACATCAAGCCTGTTTCCGATGCAGACGGCGAAGTGCATGCCCTGCGCTGTGAAGCAGAGCTGCGTGTGACCTGCACGGCACTGCATATCACAACCGAATCCCTCGTGACCGATGCGTTCTCCACCGAGCACCCAAGCGAAGCGATCCGGGCAGTGCTCCCGCTCTCCGGCGTGCCCGTCCCCATTTCCGAAACGCTCACCGCAGCCGCCAAGCTCCCCTGCACCGACACGGAGCTCGACTGTGTGTATGATGCCTGGTGCGAGGTGCGCACGCTCTCGACCGAGCAGCGTGACGGCAGCATTTTTGTCTCCGGTATGCTCGCCTGCATGTGCCTCGTCCGGGAGAGTAGCGGCATGCCGCGACTGCTCGAGAAGGAAGAACCGTTTGAATACAGCTTCA
>CAMNDR010000006.1 GCA_946535685.1 uncultured Clostridia bacterium
TTTGCAAAAAAGTGCCCCTTATTTCGCCATGTACTGCATGTTCCTGCCGCCTGCAGGCGGCATCATCAGACTATGCCGATAAGCTGAACCGCCCCCGCATGTCATCCATGCGGGGGCGGTGTTCTGAACTGCATTACTTCTTCTTGGAGCTTTCCTTTTTGAGCGGCTCAGTCCCGGAGGATTCCTCCTCGTCATCATCGCTGCTGTCATCCGCAGCATCAGCATCTGCTGCAGCACGTCTTGCCGCACGCGCCTTTCTGTTGTCCTTGACAAGCGCCATGCAGAAGGCGACCATGATGTAGAGCACCAGGATCACAGCCTCAGCGATCAGCAGAGTCTCCATCGAGGCGTTCATGATGTTCTTGGTGGTGTTCAGTGCGGAAGTGCTCGGCGGCACCAGAACGGAATAGGCGTTGCCGAGATATACAGACTCATAGTACTCGCTGGCTGTCTCATTGGTGATGTCCAGCAGCTCATTGATCTTCCTGTTCAGATCAGACAGATCCTTCTCCACCTTCTTGATCTTTTCCTGAGAAGCACTGTCCTTGCCCTTGAGCGCATTCACACGCTGCTGGTACATGTTGATCTGCTGTGTCTTGGAGGAAACGGTGTTCTGTGCGTCGATCTTTCTCTTGAAGAGGTTGTCATACTCAGCAGATCCCTGGGTGTACTGCTGCGGATCCTGGCCGTCGCCGTAGATGATGGTCACGCTCTGCTGGTAGGTCTCGATCGCATTGTTGACGGTGTTCAGATTGTCCATCGCCACGCTGCGCTCACGCATCAGCGTCTCAATGCGGAAGTTGTAGTAGTCGATCAGGCTGTTCTTGTCCTTGGTGACGTTGTTGACGGTGATGTAGGAGGAGATCATGTCCAGATCTACCGTTTTGAGTGTGCTGATGGAGTCAGACAGGTCTGCGAAGGTGTAGCCGGTCTTGGTCGAACGGAAGCGGGTGGTGTCCTCACTGGAAAGCGTATCGACATATTCGGACATCTTGCTCATGGTGTTGTTGAATACGTCAACCGCCTCAGCGTAGTCATAGGCGGAATAATCCAGCGCCTTGACCGCACTGCCGAGCGCACGGTTGAAGCCGTAGCTCTTGAAGAAGTACTCTCTGTACTCCGTCGTGAGCATCCGGTCAAATACCGCAACCGCATCCTTGCCGGACAGGCCGGAGGAGGAGTAGTTGAAGGTCAGACGGTATTGCGTCGGGAAATACGAGGTCTCCAGCATTTTTTCGCCGGCGTTCAGGTTGCCCTGCTCGTAAACGCTCTTGTACATGGTGATGCGGTCGATCGCATTCTCCGGGATAACGCCCTCGATGGTGATGCTCTTACGGATGCTCTCAAGGGAGTCGAGCGGCAGATCCAGCGATTTCAGCGCAGCCTGGATCACGGACGGATTCTTGATGGTGTTGATATCGAACTGCGTTTTGTCAGGCGCAAGTCCCTTTTCAATGCCGTCATAATTGAAGCTGACAAGTGCCGTCAGGTTCTTGTGCTGGTCAGCAGAAAATACCGCTGTGCCGACCGGGATCAGAATGCCGACCACGATCGCCGCCACCAGCCAGATCGCCAGAAAGCGCTTGAGCTGTGCTATGATCGAGGAAAACGAAATAATAATTTCTTCTTTGTCCGATTCCTCATTTTTCAGCGTGATATTCACATTGCGTTCTGTGTTATTTCCCATTTTTGCCCTCCGTTTTTTGTGAAAGTTGTATTTTCGCCATACGTTATTATTATACACCAGTGGATGTGCATTGTCAATACCTAACAAATGGAAGTCTCTATTTTTGTAGAAAACGGAAAAAGAATAGGCTGTTTCTCTGCCGTAGTCAAACAAAATGCAAAAAACTCCGGCTTCCCGTCATTTTGGGTGCGGAGCCGTCCTGCCGCTTCGTGAATTTGCACAAATCGCCGGATGATTACTGTGCAATTCCGGAATATTTGCTGCAAACGCTGGACAAATCCACGCCGGCATGGTACAATAGAAGTAAGGCAACTCCGCACAGAGCTGGTGGTGCAGATGCGCCGCCAAGCCGTCAGGCGGGCTTTGTGCGGTGCTGCCGTAACAACCTGTCCGCACAGCCGGGCAGCAGAAGGAGGAATCTCAATGAACACGACCCAGATGATGCAGTGGGGCGAAATGCCCTGCGTCCGGCTGGATGCCGGCGGTTATACGGCGCTGATCGCACCCGATCTCGGCTCCAATGTGGTGCGCCTGCGGGATACGGCGCACGGCGTGGAATTTTTCCGCTTCAAGGATACCAATTCCTATGAGGTGCTGCTGCAGTCCGCAGAGGTATGGGGACTGCCGACGCTCTATCTGCCGAACCGTTTCGCAGACGGCGTCCTGAAGACCTCGGATGCGGTCTATCACCTGCCTGTCAATGAAAAGGCGCCCTACAACAACCACATCCACGGCTTCCTGCACAAGCGCCGCCACACTGTTGTGGAGCACAAGGCGGATGACAACTGCGCATGGTGCAAAACGGAGTATCTCTATGATGAGAAGGATCCGTTCTTCCAGTACCTCCCGATCCGCTTCAAGGCAGAATTTCTGTTCACACTGTCCGCCTGTGGTCTGGAATACGAGTTCAAGCTGACGAATCTTTCCGGCAAGCAGATGCCGATCTCCGTGGCAACGCACACCACGATCAATTCCCCGTTCAAGGACGGTGCCCGTGAGTCGGATGCCCGCATCACCGCACCGATCGGCAACCGCTGGATCCTGAACGAGCGCTGTCTGCCGACGGGCGAGACGGCAGAGCTTGGCATGCGTGATCTTGAGTACCGTTCCGGCAGCCGCTGCCCGGTGCTGCAGAACATCGACAACGAGATGTATTTTGCCGAGCACATGATGGTGGACGGCGAGGATTTCTACGGCATCGTGGTCGAGGATACGGGAAGCGGCACCCGCATCGCTTATGAAGTGGGCGAGGAGTACCGGTTCTGGATCTTCTGGAATGACAAGGGCTTCAACGGCTATTTCTGCCCGGAGCCGATGTCGGCGATGATCAACGCAGCGAACATGGACATGCCCGCCGGCGTGACCGGCAAGCGGGAGATCGCCCCGCAGGAAACAGCGGTATTCCACCAGCGGTTCTATACGATGGACTGATGCCGCATATTGATGCGCCTTGAAGCAGCAGTGTCCGGTGATGTGTACTTCTTGTATCGCTGTGAAAAAAATCAAAGGGGGAAGAATGTATGAAACGCACATGGACGAAAGTAACGGTAGTTACGCTGGCTGCGGTTCTCATAGCGGGTGTTGTGCTTGCCTACGCAGGCTCAAAAGGCCTGCTCCCGGGCAGGAGCCTGACGGCCTCTTCTTTCGCAAAAGGCAGCAAAGGCGGCTTCAACTGGACAATGGATCAAGACGGCACCATGACGGTCTCCGGCAGAGGAGAGCTGCCCAGTCGGTTTATTTTTGATAATCCTGACGTCAAAAGCGTCGTTTTTGATGAAGACTGCGAGATCACCGCACTCAAAGAGGAATGCATCTTTTTCGCTGACAATGCTGCAAGTATTACCATCAACAGCACGGCCGAGCTGACGATTGAAAAGAATGCGATCTTCTATTCTCCCGATGGCGTAAGCCCGATCTCTGTCACGATCAACGCACCGAAGGTCACGATCGTCGGTGAAGAGCCGTTTAGTGCCTATGATCGTCAGATGCATATTACCGTAAATGCAGATGAGCTGGTGATTCATCACGGCACCATGTCTGGCCTGGGCACAGCCGGCGACGGGACCAGCACATTTACTTGTCCCGATAACACGTATCATTATATTCCTGCTGGCTATGTGTTTAAAAAATACAGCATGCAGGAGGAATACGATCGGAATGTCCAAATGAACCGGGAACGGGATTTCTGGAGGACATATGAGAGACGGTTGAAAAAGGGAGATGATTACATCTATCAGGAGGAGGAAGTCAAGGAGATTCTGAGTCCGGCCAACGTTGACTATGTATTCGGCGGCGCGGCTGTGTACATGGGGTCGAGAGGGCGGCTGACGGGAGATGGTACAGCATATTCTTTAGCATCCAGCTTCAGCCGGACAATGGACAATAGCGGCACTCTGACGATCACCGGCAGAGGTGAGCTGCCACCTCATTTCATTTTTGATGATGCCAGCATCAAACGGATTGTTTTTGATAAGGATTGCCGGGTAACTACGCTCAAGGAGGGCTGTATCTGTTTTCCTGATAATGCTGCAGATATTACCATCAACAGCGCTTGGGCACTGACAATTGAAAAAAAAGCAATTCTCTATTCTTCCAAAGGCGTAAGCCCGATCTCTGTCACGATCAACGCACCGAAGGTCACGATACAGGGCGTGGAACCGTTTTTTGCCTACAGACGGCAACTGAATATCACCATAAACGCAGATGAGCTGATCGTTTATCAGGACACTATGCCCTATTTTGGCAGTTGGAATAGTGCCAACACGTTTGCCTGCCCTGCTAACTCTTATGTTTATATACTCGATAGGTGGAAGGAAACGAAAGTGCCTCTGACTTCGGAAAACGCCGGCTCTGTCTTCGGCGGTGCGTCAGTCACGATCAATGCAGCGCAGAAATAGATGACAAGGAACCGCTCGCAACAGAATAGATCGAAGAACAAGATCGCCCTGCCTTCACCGGCAGGGCGATCGTTATGTCTTTCAGCACACAGCCAAAGCTGCTTATTCCGGGAACTGCACATGCCCTTCAAAATCCACATCCGGCTCCATGAGCGGGACATCCTCATCCACGACCGCATTGCCATAGATATCCGTGATCCGGAACGTGAACGGCCCTGCTCCCATGTCCATTGTCTCGAAGTAGTTATAATTCCGGCGCGGCACCTCGATGAACTGCCCGTCTGCACCGAGGTATTCAAACCGTGTCACCGGCCAGCGGTGATTCCGGATCTGCACCCCGCACCAGAAAGCCGTGCTGCCCTCCTTATAGCGATAGGAAAACGGCGCATCCGCAGCCGTATTCCTTGGCACGATCTTCCAGGAGCAAGGCACTCTGCCCTTTTCCGCCGGTGCGATCAGCGGGAAGGCATCTGTGTAGAGATCCAGATCCCCCTTCTTCCCCTCCGGCAGCTCGTCCGTCACAAAGACGTTGATCGTCCCCAGCTCGCCGGTCACTTCGAGATATGCCCCCGCAAGCTGCGAATTGTTCCAGTCATAATAATTCATTGCCGTGATCCATTCATCCCGGCTCACAGGATCGAGCATGGCGCAGCCGCCCTCATAGCCGCCGCCGTAAAACGTCGCCTCGCCCGTGTGGACGGTGCCCATCGGTTCGAGGGTGTACTCCGTCTTGAAGCGCTTCATGAGCGCCAGGTCAAACACATCCACCACCCCGTCTGCATTCAGGTCACAGCCCGCCGGGAGATCGTTTTTCCCGGTCAGCAGCCATTCCTGCAGCGCAGGGATATTTCCTGCATCGGATGCGCCCGCAGGCAGCGCCGGCAGCATCCCGATGCAGAGCAAAGCGGACAGTACGGCAAGTTTCTGTTTCATCATCATCGGCTCCTTTCAGAGTCTGAGCTTTTCTGTCGGATCGGCAGGCGCAGCCATTTCTCCCTTGCAGTTGAGCAGCAGGATATAGATCTCATGCTGCTGTTTTTCGATCGCAAGTTCGATGAATTTGTCAAGATTGCGCCTGGTGAGGAGCTTCCCGTTTGCAATGGCCTTTGTGACGGCGGCTGTATTGCCTGTCCCGATCAGAAAGGCACAGAACTTGGAGAAATTCTTTTTGATGTAGGGGAACAGGTTCTCCTCGTCATAGCCTGCAAGGAAAAGCTGCGCTAACACGGCAAATTTCACCGGATGCGCCATCTTCACAGCGTAGTCCCCGGACAGGATCATGTTGCAGATGTCCCCGATCTCCTCACTGTGTGCTTCGCCCGGAATGGTGATCGTCACGCCGCTGACCGTGACCGTTTTCAAGGCGTAGCAGCCCCGGAATACAGCGCAGCCGATCTCCCGGATACCGCTCCCGATGGTGACGGATGTCAGGCTGCTGCACCAGCGGAATGCCTCGTCGCCGATGCTTGTCACGCTGTCCGGGATGGTGACGGATTTCAGCATGCCGCAGCCATCAAAGGCGCTTCTGCCGATCCCGGTCACAGCCGCCGGAATGGTGACGCCGGGCGCATCCTTCCGGCAGTGCTTCAGGATCCCGTTTTCGATGAACACGTTCATAGGTGCTCCTCCTGTTAGGCGATTTGCTATTTCTATTATACACGCTGTGCAGCCGGGTGTCAACTGCAGAATCCGATTTTCTGAAACTTAGAAAAAAATTATTGTTTTTCAATAAAAAGTACTTGACAAATGATAACAGGTGTGCTATACTGTACTTACTGGAGGGCAAGGCCCCGATCCGATCAGACAGGAGGACTTCACTATGTGGAACAAGGACAGATCACTGGCGCTTTCGATCATTCTCGTGCGGGCGCTGTTCGTATTCATCATCATGCTGGCGCTCTGCGTGCCGGTCATGGTACACTGGTATGACATCACCTATACCGAGCGTGTCGGTCTGGTGGACGGGTCGGTGTTCTGGCCGCTGTCGGTCTGCCTCTATGCAGCGGCGGTCTGCGGGGAGCTGTGCCTGTGGCATCTGGGCAAGCTGCTCATGAACATCAAGGCCGACCAGGTCTTCATCCCGGAGAACTGTGCACATCTCCGGCGGATCTCCTGGTTCTGCCTGCTGGCGGCGGTGCCGTTCTTCGTGTTCGGCTTCTGGCGCTATTTGGGGTTCGTTGTGGCACTGGCGGCATTCTTCTTCGGCATCATCCTGCGGGTGGTCAAGAACTGCTTTGAAAAGGCCGTTCTGCTGCAGGAAGAGAACGACTACACCATCTAAGGAGGAGCAGCTATGCGTATCATTGTCAATCTTGATGTCATGATGGCAAAGCGCAAGATCTCCTCCGGAGAATTGGCTAAGCGCATCGACATCACGCCGGCCAATCTGTCGATCCTCAAGACCGGCAAGGCCAAGGCCATCCGCTTTTCCACGCTGGAGAAGCTCTGCGAAGTGCTCGACTGTCAGCCGGGCGACATTCTCGAATTCCGGAAGGAGGAGGACTGACATGCAGACCAGAAAAATGGCCATGTGCTACGGCATTGCAGCGCTCCTGCTGTTCCTCATCGAATTTGTCATCGGACGTTGGCTGAATGACTGGCACTTCGTCCGTGCCTATCTCGGGGATGTGCTTGTGATCCCGCTCATTTACTGCCTCATCCGCATCTTCACGAATAAGCTTCCCCGCACCATGCCGCTCATCGTGCTCGGCATCGGCGTTGTGACGGAGATCACGCAGTATTTCAAGCTTTATGCAATTCTTGGCTTTGAGAAAGGTTCTCTCCCGGCCATTTTGCTCGGCACCAGTTTTTCCTGGTGGGATCTGGTGAGCTATGCCGCCGGTACAGTCCTGATCTATCTTGCCGAATGGCTTCTTTTCAGACAGATGGGTAAGCAAGATGAAACCGCTTAAAATTGTAGCATCGTCAGTATTTATGGCGGTACAGTATGTATGCGCTGTTTTTCTCGGGGAGATCATTTCCTATGCAGGTCTGGTGCCGGCGCTGCTCTATTTAGCACTGATGGCGGCGGTCTGGGTGCTTCTGCTCCTGAGTGAGAACCGGAAAGAGGTGCTGGCAAAATGGCTCTTATCCGTACCGCTCAGCAACCTGCTATTGCAGTACTTCTGGAATACGCACTACGCCGTCCGGGCGCTCAACTGGGCGTATCCCGGCTACGGAACGCAATCCGCCGGCGGGGGCTTTGCCGTGTTCGTGCTGCTGTTGCTTCAGACAGTGCTCTGCGGCATCGGACTGATCGCAGCATTCTCAAGTCCGCAGAAGGCTGATCCGAAAGCCGAAGCCATCCGGCTCTGCATCGGCGGCGGCTGCACGCTTGCGGTCATTGCAGCCGTGCTCCTGCTCGAAACGCAGTTCCCGCCCTATGAACAAGTTGTTTCCTGAACACAGGTTTTGTGAAAAGAAAGGAGAATCACCATGAACGACAAGGATTACGCTTCCATCTATGAAATGCCGGCAGAGACGCTGCCGAATGTCCAGGCTCCGCCGAAGCCGGAGATCACCTATACCCGCCCGGAGCACTTTGCAGCGATCGCCGCACTGCCGGCAGGCTTCCTCATCGTGCGGCTGTTTATCTACCATGTGCCGGGGCTGTTCACGACGCTGCTTTGCTGGGCGCTGGTGACGCTGATGCTGGTGTTCCTGCACAGGTCGGAGATCCGGCTGCAGCGCAGCAGCAAGCTCTTTGCGGCGATGCTGTATGTGATGCCGCTGGTCTATGCCATTTCTGCCAACCGGCTCCTGCAGGGTCTGACCACGGTGTTCCTGATCGTTGCCGTCGGGCTGTTTCTGCTGCGGGCGGCGAATCCGGATGCGGATGTGCTGCGCTTTCTGCCGATGACCGTCTTTTCCGGTACGTTCGGGGCAGCCTTCCCGCATTTCCCGGACACCTTCAAAGCGGCCGGACAGGGCACTGTGAGCAAGGCGCTGCTCAAAAATTTCGGCTATGTGCTGGCGGGTCTGGCGATCGCCTTTCCGGTGACCTGCATTGCCGCTTCGCTGCTGGTGAATGCGGATGACAATATGGCATCGCTGCTCGGAAATTTCCTGAAAATGCCGCCGGAGAAGATCATCTCGCTGGTATACTGCATCCTGCTTGGCATCCCGGTCGGCGCACTTGCATTCAGCATGCTGCTCACAGCATCCCGGCGTTCCGTTCCGGTCGAGAATGCAGAATGTGAGAAGAAAGTCGAGTATCTGCGCTTTCTGCCGAATGTGATCGCCTACGCTGCCGCAACGCCCCTGTGCGTGCTGTATGTGCTGTTCTTCATCTCGCAGCTCCAGTACCTGACCGGCGGCTTTACCGGTGAAACTGCGGGCTTTACCTATGCGGAATACGCGCGGCGGGGCTTCTTTGAGCTGTGTGCGGTCTGCTGCATCAATCTGGCGATGCTCGCAGGCATGGGATTCTTCTCCCGCATCACCGGCACCGTCAAGCCGGTCGTGCTGCGCCTGTACAGCGGCTTTCTCTGCCTGAGCTCCATGATCCTCGCAGGGACGGCTCTTGCCAAGATGGGCATGTACATCCACATCTACGGCATGACACGGCTCCGGGTGTATACAAGCTGGTTCATGATCGCCCTCGTGATCGGCTTCGGTGCGATCCTCGTGCGGCAGTTCTTCCCCGCCTTCAACCTCGGCAGATTCACGGCAGTGCTCGCCGCAGTGATGCTCGGACTGCTGTGCCTGTCCCGGCCGGATGCATGGATCACACGCTATAACGTGGAAATGTACCTCTCCGGCCATCTGGAGAGCTTCGACAACGAACTGATGGACGACATGTCCGATGATGCATGGGCGGTGCTTTCGACCTATGATGATGCAACGCTCGAACGCCTCAGAGACGACCGTGTCTATTCCAAGATTACGCCCGAAGAGCTCGCATCCCGTGCAAATCGGCAGGACTTCTGGCAGCGGCTCAATCTCTCGTCTGTGATCCTGCAGATGCGTCAGTAAGGGAGCGCCTATGAAAACGAAACGCATTGCGCAGGTGCTGATCGCAGGGGCGAATTTAGCCGGGATCGTGCTCCTGTTCTGGCTCGGCTTCCGGCTGCTGCGGCATGATACCACCGTCCTGAATCCGGATGCCATGCTGCCGGCGGAGGACTGGGATGGCGCAGGAAGCCTGCTGCTGCTCGGACTGCCGCCCATGATCGCAGCGAATGCGGCAGGATTCCTGTTTCTGCTGCCGAAGGAGCGCCCGCTGTGGCAGCGGCTGCTGCTGTTCCTGCCGGCCGCCGCAGAGCTGGTGCTTGCGGGATATTATCTGCTCATGTCGGCAGGTCAGGAGGGACAATGGAACTGATCTCTGATCTTGGGGGAATCCTGCTCGGCATTCCGGAGCTGCTGCTGTTTTTTGCCGAGCCGCTCTGCCTGCAGCTCCTGCTGTATCTTCCTGCAAAAAAGATGTTGCGGAAGTGTCCGCCACCGGTTCTGTATGCAGTGTGTCTGGTGCTGAATACGGCGGTTCTGGTCTTCCACCTCCGGTACATGGATCAGGCGCAGGATCCGGCGGAAATGGAGCCGATGGACGCCTTTGACACGCTGATCCAGGCCGTGATCTGGGCACCGTCCTACCTCGGCGTGCTGATCGGCGGCATCGTGACCGCCGTGAACTGCTTCAGGAAACATCACCCAAAGGAGTGACCTGCATGAAACGTCTCTGTCTGCTGACCATGCTGCAGGGGGCAGCCGCCTCGCTCGGCACAGTATGCTATTTCGAGCTGTTTATGACGAACGTCCGCCAGCGCCCCTATGCCTATCCGTTTTCCAGGGCGGTCTGGCTCCTCGGCGGCATCCTTCTCCTTGTGACGGCGGTGCTCTGGCTTCGCACGCTGCTGCAGCAGGACAGACGCATCCGGACGGCGCTGCTGTCCATCGGCGCAGGAATCCCGGTCTTCTTCCTGGGCATTGCCGTCTGGTCGATCCTCTGGGAGATCATCAGCAAACTGCTTCCGGCTGTTGAAGCTGCTTTATGAAAGGACTGACTGTCATGCCGCAGACCTCACCGTTCTGCTTTTCGGACGACAACAAGCGCTATCACACGCTGTATTATTATAACAAGCACCGCTTCGGCGGCAGGGTCTATAAGGCCGTGCTCGACGGGGGCTTCACCTGCCCGACGCTCGACGGGACAAAGGGCTTCGGCGGGTGCGATTTCTGCGACGGCGGAAGCGGCGCATTCACAAAGCCCCTGCCGCTGCCGGAGCAGCTTGCGCTCGAACGGGAGCGGATCCATCGGCGGGATCAGAATGCCCGCATCATCGCCTATTTCCAGTCCCACACCTGCACCTACGGCACGCCGGAGCGCCTGCGGGAACTGTATGAAGCAGCGCTCTCATCCCCGGATGTCATCGGGCTGTCCATCGGCACACGGCCGGACTGCCTGCCGGAGGAGGTGCTCTCGCTGCTTGCGGAGCTGAACGGACGCACGGCGCTGACCGTGGAGCTCGGACTGCAAACGGTGCATGATGCAACGGCGGATTCCTTCGGGCGCGGCTATGGCTATGCCGATTTCCTGCACAGCTACGAGCGGCTGCAGGCGCTTGGCATCCGCACCTGCATCCATCTCATCAACGGTCTGCCCGGCGAACGGGCGGAGGACATGATCGGGACAGCCCGCACCGTCGGCGCGCTCCGTCCGCAGGCTGTCAAGCTCCAGCTTCTGCATATCTTAGAGGGCACCCGCTATGCCGCACTCTGGCGGGAGGGCTGCATCCGGCCGATGGCACAGGCGGATTATATCGAAACGGTCGTGCAGCAGCTCCGGGTGCTGCCGCCGGAGACCGTCATCGAGCGGCTGACCGGCGACGGCGAGAAATCCCGGCTCTTAGCGCCGGACTGGAGCATGGACAAGATCCGCACGCTCGGCGGCATCGACAAGCGCATGGCGGAGCTGGATGCGGTGCAGGGCGATGCACTGCGGGAGGAGGCATGACAATGAACGAGGCAGTGGTCTATGTACACGGAAAGGGCGGAAATGCTGCAGAGGCGGCGCACTACCGGGCATTGTTCCCGGCAAGCGATGTCCTCGGCTATGATTACCATGCCGCATCGCCGTGGGAAGCAAAGGCTGAATTCCCGCCGTTTTTTGAGCGCCTGCAGAATGCATATGCATCTGTGACGCTGATCGCCAACAGCATCGGCGCCTATTTTTCGCTGCATGCGCTGTCAGAGCAGAAGCTCCGGCGGGCGTTCCTGATCTCGCCGGTCGTGGATATGGAAGCGCTGATCCTGCAGATGCTGGCGTGGGCGGGGCACAGTGAACAGGAGCTGCAGCAGCAGGGCGGGATCATGACCGGGGACGGCGAAATGCTCTCATGGGAGTATCTCTGCTATGTCCGTGCCCATCCGCTCTGCTGGGATACCCCGACCCGCATTCTCTGCGGCGGAAAGGACAACCTGACAGCGCCCGGAACAATGCGGGCATTTGCGCAGCGCATCGGCGCAGAACTGACAGTGATGCCGGACGGCGAGCACTGGTTCCATACGGCGGAACAGATGCGGTTTCTGGATTTGTGGATAAAAAATAGCCTCGGTTTTTAGGCATAATGCTGAAAATCGGGGCTTATTTTTTGGATTTTTGTGCTATTGCTTGAAAATGAACGGATAATATGCTATACTGAAAAAAAACGATCCACCTGGGATCAGAAACAGGAGTGATGCAGCATGGCCTATGTAATTGGAGTAGACCTCGGAACGAGCGGCACCAAGACGGTGCTGTTTGACGAAATGGGGCGTGTGATCGCCTCGCACACCATCGAATATCCGCTCTATCAGCCGCAGAACGGTTATGCGGAGCAGGAGCCTGCCGACTGGCGGGAGGCTGCGTTCGACACCATCCGCGCGGTCATGGACAAATCCGGGATCTCGCCGGATGATGTGAAGGGCATCGGCCTGTCCGGTCAGATGCACGGGCTTGTGATGCTCGATGCGGAGAACCGGGTGCT
>CAMNDR010000007.1 GCA_946535685.1 uncultured Clostridia bacterium
GTGGTATCGAGCTGGAGCGGCGTGTCCGTGATGCCTTGGATCGCCTTGACGGAGAGGGTCATCATCTCGGTCTCGTCGATCTCCGGGAGACCGACATTCACATCCAGAATGTCCGCACCTGCGTCGATCTGCTGGATCGCCTGACCGAGAATATAGTCGAGGTCATGCTCGATGAGCGCCTGCTTGAAGCGCTTTTTGCCGGTGGGATTGATGCGCTCGCCGATGATGCGGGGCTCCGTGATCGGCACGACCTTGTTTGCCGTGCAGACGGCGGAGGGGATCTCCGGATGGCGCTCTGCGGGCTGCATGCCGGAAAGGCTTTCCGCCATTGCACGGATATGCGCCGGCGTTGTGCCGCAGCATCCGCCGAAGATCACAGCGCCCATCTCTGCAAACGTGCGCATGCATGTGCCGAAACGCTCCGGGGTGAAGTTGTAGGTGTTCGTGACCGGATCGGGCAGGCCGGCATTCGGCTTGACGATGACGGGCAGCGTTGTCCAGCGGCAGAGCTCCTCCACGATGGGAACAAGCTCCTCCGGGCCGAGTGAGCAGTTCACACCGATCGCATCCACGCCCAGTCCCTCCAGGGTGAGCGCCATGGCGGCCACGCTGCAGCCGGTGAACGTCCGGCCGGTCTCCTCAAAACTCATGGTGACGAAGACCGGCTTGCCGCCGCCGTGTTCCTGCGCAGCAAGCACGCCTGCACGCACTTCGAGCAGGTCGCTCATCGTTTCGAATACGATGAGATCGGCATCGGCTCCGGCTTCGATCTCCTCACGGAAAATGTCATAGGCTTCCTCAAATTTCAGGATGCCCGTCGGCTCGAGCATCTGGCCGATGGGGCCGATGTCGAGGGCGACGTATTCGGCGCCGGATGCCCTGGCATTCCGGATCGCCGCAGGGATCAGTTCCTCCACAGTATGGCCGGTTCTCGCCATTTTCAGGCGGTTGCAGCCGAAGGTATTGGCATAGACAACATGCGCTTCCGCTTCCACATAGGCACGGTGAATGGCCGTGATGGTCTCCGGGCGCTCAAGGTTCCACAGCTCCGGCACGCCGCCGAGCAGCAGACCCTCCGCCTGCAGCATGGTGCCCATGCCGCCGTCTAAAAAGAGAAATGGGTGCTTTTTCAAAAGCTCTGTCATGCGCAGTGTACTCCTTTCGCACGATAGGGACAGGTCTGGTTCATGTTACACACCGCACAGCCGCGTTTCCCCTTCGGGATGGGCTGGGAAGACAGGCCGATCACGGCTGTCACGGTCTTGGATGGGATGAGCATGCCGCTGTCGCTGAGCGTCACGCCAAGGCGCTTTTCCGCATTGACCGTCCGCAGGAGATCGCCCTGCACGGTCAGCGGCAGATCGCCGTAACCGGGGGAAAACCGCCATGTCGGATGCAGGCCGGGAAGTCCGGCAAGGATCTCCGCTTCGGCGGCATCGCAAAGCTGCTCGGTCAGGGCACTTGCCATCGCATCGGTCATCATCCCGGCGAGCACATCGGCGGCGCCTGCCTGCCGGATGGCTGCATCCGCACCGGACGAAAGCGTGGCGCAAAGCACGGCTGCCCGGTCACAGCCGGCAAGATGGGCGGCAATATCCGCGCCGGTGAGCAGGAGTGTTGTGCCCTCACAGAGCACGCCCTGCTCCGTATGGCGGAGCTGACAGACAAGGTGGATGTATCTTGGCAGAATCGACGCAAGCAGGCGCTTTTCGCAGTCCTTTGCAAGGCGCAGCATCGTCTCATCCGGTGCCGCATGCATGCCCATATACCGGAACGCCTGCGGCAGATCCACTGCTGTGAGCCGGATCATCTGCCTAAAATGCCGGAAACGGCTTCGGTGATGCGCCGTGCTACGAGGGGATTGTTCATCGTATAGAGATGGATGCCGTCCACGCCGTTTGCGGCAAGATCCACGATCTGGTCGATCGCATAGGCGATGCCCGCATCCCGGATGGCTTCGGGACTGTGGCCGAAGCGCTGCATCATCACCGTGAATTTCCGGGGCAGCGATGCGCCGCAGAGGCTCACCATGCGCTGGATCTGGGCGGCGTTGACAACGGGCATGATGCCGGCTTCGATCGGCACGTTGATGCCGATGATGTCACATTTCTCACGAAAGTCATAAAAGCTCGCATTATCGAAGAAAAGCTGCGAGATCAGATGCGTTGCGCCCTTGTCTACCTTTTCTTTCAGATGGCGCAGATCATCGGCGGCAGTACGTGCCTCCGGATGCACCTCGGGATAACAGGCGGCATAGAGCTCGAAGTCACCGCGCTGGCGGATGAAGTCGATCAACTCGGATGCGTAGTGAAAGTCATTTTTCTCCGGCATATCGGGGTTCCTGTCACCGCGCAGCGCTAAGATATCGGTGATGCCGTGCGCACGGAAATCCTCAAGCACCGAGGCGATCTCCTCTTTGGTGTAGGAAATGCAGGGCAGATGCGCCACGGGTTTGATGCCGAATTCGTTTTTCAGCCTTGCAGCCAGCTCACAGGTGAGCCGTCCGCCGTTCAGACCGCCTCCCGCGCCATAGGTCACGCTGATGAAATCGGGCTTCAATGCGGAAAGCTCCGCAAATGCGCTGGTGACCGCTTCGACCGGCGTGGTCGGCTTCGGCGGAAATACTTCAAATGAATAGATCGGTCTGGTCTGTTCCATAGCTGGCTCCTTTACTCTTTTTTTGAATAAGAAACCGGATGAGCGTGATAACGACATCTATCGCAATGATGCACAGCTCGATCCGCTTCACGGGGCGAGGGATGAAGCCCATTATGATCCAGAGCGAAAATATGGCTGCAAAGATCAGGAGCTGACGTTTCAGCAAACGATACCATACATTCGTTTTGGGGATCCGGATATGCTTATACCAGTCCTTCGGTATCTCCATATTCAATGTATCCTTCCAGTTTTCCGGCAGTTTCATGAGCCTTACTCCTTATAAAATCGTCCAGTCGATCTCACGGAAGCCGTGGGATCGCAGGAAGTCGTTTGTCTTTGAAAAATGTCTGCAGCCGAAAAATCCCTTGTTTGCTGAGAGCGGGCTCGGATGGGCGCAGCGCAGCACGAGATGGCAGGGATTGGTGATAAGCTCCGCCTTTTTGCCGGCGGGTGCGCCCCACAGCAGAAAGACGATCGGATCCTCCCGCACATTCAGCAGGCGAATGATATGATCGGTGAACTGTTCCCAGCCGTGGTTCCGGTGGCTTCCGGCCTGCCCGTCACGCACGGTCAGCACCGTGTTGAGCAGCAGAACACCCTGGTTTGCCCAGGGGATGAGCTCGCCGGACTGCATATTGTTCCGGATGCCGGTGTCGCTGGCGATCTCTTTGTAGATATTCTGCAGCGAGGGCGGCGGCTGCACGCCTCTGCGGACGGAAAACGCCAGCCCGTGCGCCTGGCCGGGGCCGTGGTAGGGATCCTGTCCGAGGATCACGCAGCGCACATTGCTGTAGCTGGTATAGCGCAGGGCATTGAAAATGTCATTGCTGTCGGGATAGACGATCCCGGTGCTGTACTCCTGCTTCAGGAACTGCCGCAGCGCCAGATAATAGGGCTTTTCAAATTCATCGGCGAGCAGCGTATCCCACTCATTCCCGATATGGACCATGTTCAGCACCTCCGGATGGCTTTTTTTACATACATAATCATTATAACACAAAGTGCCGAGGAATACAAGGGGATTTTCTGAATTGTAACAGTTAAGGCAACACCGCACAAAGCTCGCCTGACGGCCTGGCTCTGTGCGGTGTTGCCATAATGCCCCGAAGCGCTTTGAAACGCCTCGGGGCATTATTTCCGTGATGGGCATCTGGCTGCCGTCAGGGCGTCATTTCTGTCACTCTGCCAGCACCGCCGACTCTGCCATTTGCAGGATCGTCTGTGTGAGATCGTCCTCTGTGTGGGTGAACGCATGGATCATGCAGTAGCGGTCACCGGGAACCCATCCGACCTCGTATTCTGTAAATGTCTGATATTCGGTACTCTGCCGGAACACCTGAAGATAGCCGTTATGTCCTGCCACTGTGATTGGCTTCAGAGAGGTATAGGCTGTGCCCTCATTGTTGGCAGCAACAAAATTGACAGAGGGTTCCACACGTCCGTATTGCATGAAATCATAGTCCGCTTCGGCTGAGCGGTAATACTCCTCATAGCCCCTGAAGCCCTCTGTTGTCGTCGATCTCATCGTGTCACTGCCGATGCAGACCGCTCCCTCCGGCAGGAATTGCAGTGTATAGAGCCGCTCGAACTCCGGATGCTCCTGTTCCGCCCTGATCAACCAGTTTTCGCCTTTTTTTTCGATCCGGAAGCCGGGAAGCTCGACCTCATCCTCGTAGGAGAGCCATTCCGCAGCCGCTTCTGTGGGAGTCTCCGTCACTGCGGGAACAGTCTCCACAGGTTCTGCGGTGCTTTGCAGCACCGCAGGAGCAGGCTGTGGTTCCGGCTCTGGCTGCACTGGTTCCGCTTCGGGCATTTCCACAGGTTCTGTCACTTCCTCGACCGGCGCAGGTTTCATTTCCTGGAAATCCGGTACCGCCGCCATACCCGCCGCAGCCGCATTGGTCTCTACGGTAACAGCTGGCTCTGCTTCGGTTGCATCCGGCACAACAGCCGTCGCTGCAGTAAGCTCTGCCTGCTGCAGCGGCTCCGGCACCGGCGCTGCACGGTACAGAGCAGCGATGCCGCCTGCTGCCGTTGCACAGACTGCCAGACACGCTACAGCGCATGCGGCTGCTTTCCAGCCAGAATGCGTCTGTGTGGTGACGGGCTGCGGCTTACCCTCCGCAGGAGCCGTCACATTCGCCTGTGCAGCCTGGTACTTCTGCTCACATTTTGCATACAGCGCCTCCTGCTGTTTTTGATCCATCGCAGAAAACGCTCCCATCTGGCGGAATGCTGTATCATCTGCATGACGCAGCCGTCTGAAGATCTGTTTCAGATTCATAAACAACACCTCTCTCACATCTGATCTATTCCTGCCTGCTCAAGCGCAGTGCGGAGCTTCTGAACGGCCCGGTGTAGACGCTGTCTGACAGCAGCCGGCTTCATCCCTGTAATACGGGCGATCTGTGCGGCATTTCGCCCGTAGAAATACTTTGCGAACACGATCGTCGCATCCGGTTCACCGAGTGCTCTGACCTGCTCGAGCAGGATGCGGCACGCAGCGGCCTGCTCCGTCTCCTGTACGATGTCCGTGCTGCCCGGAATGCCGTCAATCTCATCAAGCGGCATCGTCTGCGACTGTCGCACCAGAATGCGGTAGGCACTGATTGCCCGCCGTTTTGCGACCGTTCCGACAAATCCGCCGATGCTCCCCTCTGCATCGGGATCGAGCGTCCGAAACACTTCCGCAAACACATCGCTGACGATTTCCTCGGCGTCTTCACGGCTTCCACAGCCTTGCAGCTTGCTCCAGACAATGGCATAGACATAGTTCACATACAGATCAAAGACTGCCTGACGCCCGTCCCGCGGCGACGAGATCAGCAGCCTGCGAAGCTCAGCATCTGTCATAACGTTCCTCCTTTCATCCCGTTCTATCTCATACATTCGCAAAGCGATGTGCAAGTGTGACGGAGATAGATGAAATACACGCATCATGCATGAAGCAAAAACGAGCTGCACCGAATCGCATCGGTGCAGCTTTCAGGTTCAGACGGGATAGCCGGCTTTCAGATATTCCACCAGCATTTCGGGGATATACTGATAATGATGAGAGTCATAGAGCTTAAATTCGGCGGTTGTCACACCGTGCGCCTGCAGACGTTCCTCCAGATGCGCAATGCCTTCAAGGGTGGTGTCATGGCCGTTGTAATAGCTGGTATAATCCGGATCCTCCTGCGATCCGCCGGTGACGAAAAGCTGCTTGCTGAATGTCTCGTTCCGGTCAAAATAGCCATAATCTGTCCAGGCTGCATCCGGATCGGGCGCATTCCAGAGATAGAGCGCCCAGAAGGCAGGACTGCCGATGATATAGCGGCCGAAGGGCTGGTTGTCATACCGGTCGGAATTGAAGGCGGCATAGTGTGTCAGCACACCGCCGTCAGAATGGCCGTATAGCGTGGAATTGGCATAGTCGATATGATACAGCTCCCCCAGATAGGGCATGAGATTGTCGGTGATGAAATCCACGGTCTTGTCCTTTTCATCCACAAGATACCGCATGCGGATATAGTCCGCTGCGCCGTCCGTATGATAGGAAAAGCCAAGCGTCACGAGGATGGCTGGCGCAGCTTCGCCGTTTTTCATGCATTGCCAGAGCTCCGGAACATTGCCGAAGCGCCACACTGCATCTGTCAGGAGAAAGACCGGATAGGGCTTCTCCGGGTCGTAATCCGGCGGAAGTGTCACATGCACGAGAAAATCCGTGTCCGACTCCTCGTCATAGAGGCTGATCTCCTGCACACTGTCCCGGATGGCTTCCACCTCGTCCTGCCGGTACTCCCATTCCTTCCGGTGATCCTCGAACGGATTGCCCCATTTGAGGCTTTCGGGATCGTCCGTGTTGACTGTGCCGCAGGGGATCACCTCATAATTCCCATTTATGACGGACTCCAGGACGAACCGCGTTTCCCGGATGCAGTCCTCAGCGTAGGAAGCGCCCATCTGCATTTCACAAGCTTCCTTTTGCAGCTCGACCTTCCGCCATGTGAGATAGTCCTCCATCGTGTCAAAATGCATGGATGTGACTGCATCGTCCTCGCCCTCGGTGTGGGTCATATCTATGACACCGCCGTCGTAGCCGATCTCGGGGATGTAATCGCAGTACACATAGCCGTCCACGAGGATATACTGGATGAACTTGTAGTCCGGGTGCCCGGCGTAATACTGCTTGGTCCCCTCGTATTCCTCCTCGGTGAGGTAGTCGTGATCCTGTTCCAGATCGGCGAGGCAATCGGCGGCTGTCCAGATCTCGGCTTCGACCGTGTGTTCCTCGTCCGCCGGATCATCAAGGAGCGTGAGCGCATGGACATTCACGCTGTTACGCTCAGTTTCGGTCATGTGGTTCTGCAGGACAATGGGGGCAGCTTCCGGCACGGCTTCGGTGACGGCGGCTGTCTCTGCGGAGATCGGGGCAGGCTGGGGATTCTGTACGGCGCATCCTGTCAGCATACAAAACAGCAGGACGGCGGTCAGCAGGCGGGATTTTTTCATATGGTTCATAAGAACAGCTCCTTTCTTGCGTTATGCTCTGCCTATATAACACCGCAGCAGGCCGGATCCTGACAAACAGATTTGCATTTTGTAGGAATGCACAAAAGCGAAAGCGTGGTTTTATGCAATTATGCCATACGGCGGCATAGAACTTCCCGCACCATGCTGACCGTTTCAGCGATCCATCGCTGTAAAGCCGTCCCCCTCCGCCGCCTTTCGGCGGCACCTCCCCCGCACGCGGGGTAGGGGGAGTTTTAAGGGGGCTGCGCCCCCTTAACCCGCTTGGCAGCAAGCTGGGCGCAGCGTTCCCCCGCATTCCATTCCGGCAAAATCTATTGGAAGCATTGATTTTTTTTGCACAATCTGTTATAATAATATAAGGTATCAAAACAAATTCATCCAGGAGGCATATCATGAGTAAGATCCAACGTTTTTTTGACGATATGAAGCAGAAAAAGGTCGCCTTCATCGGCACCGGCGTGAGCCATACCGACCTCATCACCGTGTTCCGGGAAAAGGGCATCGGCGTGACGGTCTGCGACAAGCGCAGCGCTGACAAGTTCCAGGAGGTCTATGACAAGCTGTCCGGCATGGGCGTAAAGTTCATCCTCGGTGAAAATTATCTCGATTCTCTGACCGATTTTGATGTGGTATTCCGCACGCCCGGCATGTATTTCAATAATCCGGCACTGCAGAAAGCACGGGAAGCCGGCGTTGTCATCACGTCCGAGATGGAGGTCTTCTTCGACCTCTGTCCGTGTGAGATCTATGCCGTGACCGGCTCGGACGGCAAGTCCACTTCTACAACGCTCATCGCAGAGATCCTGGCGGCTGCCGGCAGAAAAGTCCACAAGGGCGGCAATATCGGCCGTGCGCTGCTGCCGGTCATTGAGGAGATCCGGGAGGAGGATGCGGCTGTCGTTGAACTGTCCAGCTTCCAGCTCATCTCCATGCGCAAGAGCCCGGATGTGGCGCTCATCACCAATATCACCCCCAATCACCTCGATGTCCACGGGACAATGGAGGAATATATCCAGTGCAAGACCAATCTCATTGCACACCAGAACGCCTTCTCCCGCACGGTGCTCAACCTCGACAATGAGGGAACCAAGGCGCTGGCACCGCTCGTGCGCGGCAAGCTCAACTGGTTCTCCCGCCGGGAGACTGTGGAGCGGGGCGCATTCCTCCGGGAGGACGGCATGCTCTGCTATACCGAAAAGGGCGAAGTGACGCCCGTTGTGCATAAGGATGACATCCGCATCCCCGGCATGCACAATGTCGAGAATTTCCTCGGCGTGATCGCTGCGCTCTGGGGCGATGTGGAGATCCGGGATATCGTGAAGGTCGCCAAGGAATTCGGCGGCGTGGAGCACCGGATCGAATTCGTCCGGGAGCTGCACGGGGTCAAGTGGTACAATGATTCCATCGCAACCAGCCCCACAAGAGTCCTCGCCGGTCTGCGCAGCTTTGACCAGAAGATCATCGTCCTGGCGGGCGGCTATGATAAGAAGATCCCCTTCGAGCCGATGGCGGAGACCGTCTGCGACCGTGTCAAGCTGCTCATCCTCATGGGCGTGACGGCGGAAAAGATCGAGAAGGCCGTGACCGGTGCGAAGAATTATGACCCGGCAAATATCCGCATCCTCCATGCAGATTCGATGGAGCAGGCTGTGGAGATCGCCGCGAAGGAAGCACAGCGGGGCGACATCGTAACGCTCTCGCCGGCATGTGCGAGCTTCGACTGGTATCCGAATTTTGAGGTGAGAGGCCAGCACTTCAAGCGCCTTGTAAGGGAATTATCATGACAAGAGAAAATCTGACGGAACTGCTCACGGCGCTTTGCACGGCGCCGGGCATCTCCGGCGATGAGACCGCAGCGGCGAAGACGGCCTGCGCCTATTTGTCAAAATACTGCGAGGATGCGCAGATCATCCGGGGAAATGTGACCGGGTCGGTCGAATGCGAGGATGAAAATGCCCCCTGGGTGCTGCTCGATGCACATATCGACCAGGTCGGCCTGATCGTGACCTCGGTTACGGAGGACGGCTTTGTGACGGTCGGAAACATCGGCGGTCTGGACAGACGGCTGTTTCCCGATCAGCATGTGAAAATTTACGGGACAAAGACCATTGACGGGATCCTGTGCTGCATGCCGCCGCATCTGACGAACGGGGATGAAAAGGTGCAGAAGATCACCGATGTCCGCATTGATACCGGGTATCCGGCAGACGAGCTGAAAACACTCGTGCATCCGGGAGACAGCGTGGTATTCTGCGGCGTGACCGGAGCGCTTCCGGGCGGGAAATTTACCTCGCCGGCGCTCGATGACCGCTGCGGCGTGGCGTCGATCCTGCATGCGCTCGATCTGACGGCGCAGGAAAAGCTACCCTGCAATGTGCTCGTGCTGTTCTCCGCACAGGAGGAGGTCGGCGAACGGGGCGCTGTGATCGGGTGCTATGCGGCAGATCCGGATATTGCGCTGGCGGTGGATGTGTCCTTTGCCGGGAACGGTGACCGCAGCGAGTCCGGCGTGATGGGCAAGGGGCCGATGATCGGGTTTTCCCCCTCGCTCGACCGCAGCGTCAGCAAGGGGCTGCAGGCGGCTGCCGAAGAACAAGAGGTGCCGTGGCAGTATGAGGTTATGGCGGGCACGACCGGCACGAATGCCGATCAGTTCTCGGTCTGCCGGGAGGGCGTGCGTGCCTGCACCGTGTCCATCCCGCTCGATTATATGCATACGCCCGTGGAGGTCATCGACCTTGCGGATGTGGAGGCAACAGGCGAGCTGATCGCAGCCTATCTGAGGGGGTGTTCGGCATGCTGATGACATGGCTCAAAGAACTGTGCGCATTGAACGGCATTTCCGGTGACGAGGGCGCTGTGCGGAACTACCTGCAGGAAAAGATCAAGGGCTTCCCCGGCATCCTCGAAATGCGGACGGACGCCTCCGGGAATCTGCTCGTACACAAAAAGGGTGCAGAACCCGCAAAACAGCGGGTGCTCATCGGCGCACATATGGATGAGGTCGGCCTCATTCTCACCGGCGTGCAGAGCGACGGCCTGTGTACGGTCGATGCGGTCGGCGGCGTGGATGCCGATGCCGTGATCGGACGTGCAGTACAGGTGCCGGGCGCAGGGCTCGGCGTGATCGGTGCAACACCCATCCACAAGCTCAAGGGTGAGGAACGGGACAAAAAGCCTTCGCTGCGTGATCTTCGGCTCGATATCGGCGCAAGGAGCTGGGAGGAGGCGGAGCAGCTCGTGCAGATCGGCGGATCTGTGTGCTTTTACAGCGAATGGACAGAGCTCGGCGGCGGACGGGTCGCTTCAAAGGCGATCGACGACCGCTTCGGCTGTGCGGCGATGCTGTGCATGCTCTCCGGCGAGATCCCCTATGATACGTGGTTCTGCTTCTTTGTGCAGGAGGAGATCGGACTGCGCGGATCGAAAACGGCTGCCTTTGCCGTAGATCCGGCGGCGGCGCTCATCCTCGAAACGACCACGGCGGCTGATCTTGACGGCGTGCAGGGCGATGCGGCGGTATGCCGCCTCGGCGGCGGACCGGTCGTGCCGTTCATGGACAGACGCACGATCTATGACAAAGCGCTGTATAAAGCCGCTTTTGCGGAGGCGCAGCGGCTGGGTATCCCCTGCCAGACCAAGACCCGCATTGCCGGCGGAAACGATGCAGGCTCCGTCTCACAGACAAGAGAGGGCGCCGGAACGCTTGCCATTTCGATCCCGTGCCGCTATCTGCACACACCCTTTACCGTGGCGCAGGTGAGCGATATGGAACAGAGCCTGCAGCTTGCACAGGCAATGCTGGCAAGGCTTCATGAGGTACAATCATGACGGAACAGGAAAAAATGCTGCAGGGAATGCTCTATGATCCCTCGGATGCGGTCCTGATGCAAAAACGGATCCGGGCGCACAAGCTCTGGCAGCAGTTCAACCAGACATTTGAAGATGAGGAGGAGCAGCGCAGCAGGATCCTGCACGAGCTCTTCCCCGATCTTGGGGAAGGGACATTCCTCTCCTCGCCGCTGTATGTCGATTATGGCGAATTTACGTCATTCGGCATCAACTGCTTTGCCAATTTCAATCTGACGATCCTCGACACCTGTCCCGTGACCATCGGGAACAACGTGTTTTTCGGGCCGAACTGTTCCCTGCTCACGCCGCTGCATCCGCTTGTCGCAGAGGAACGGCGGGAGAAACAGCGGGAGGACGGGAGCCTGTATGATTATGAATACGGCGCACCCATCACCATTGAAGATGACTGCTGGATCGCCGGGGATGTCAAGATCTGCGGCGGCGTGACGATCGGCGCTGGCTCCGTGATCGGTGCCGGCAGCGTCGTCATAAGGGATATTCCGTCGGGCGTGCTCGCTGCAGGGAATCCCTGCAAGGTCATCCGCCCGATCACGGAAGCAGATTCCGTTTACAGGAAGCCGTACCTATTTCCCGAACAGGAGATTCACACATGATACGACAAATCACCAAGGAATGTGACCTGAATACGTACCTGCTGCGCAAGACGTGGCGGGGCAGGAAAATGTTCTCGATGTACAAGGCCTACGGGCTGGAGTATCCGTTCTGCCAGTTCTTTGCTGTGGGTGAGGAGGGCGTGCTGCTCGTGTTCAACAGCACCATTCTCATCGTCAATGCGGCAGAGAGCGAAGCGGAGGACTTGGCGGCCTTTATCCGCATGCATGCACCGTTCCGTGTGGAATGCAATGAACCGGTGCGGGCAAAGCTCGATGCACTGCTGCCGGAATATACCTCGCTGCACCGGACGACCTTCGGCCTGCAGCCGGATCCGGAAGCTGCCTCGGTGGAGGAGTTCGTGGAGCTCAATCCCTCGCTCGATGAGGTGTACCGCATTCTGCAGGCGGGCTTCCCGAATCTGCAGGATTATGCACTCTGGTATACGGATACCTCGCACCGCTGCCGCCACGGCGTGAGCCATGTGCTGACATATAAGGGCAGCA
>CAMNDR010000008.1 GCA_946535685.1 uncultured Clostridia bacterium
GCCCGTACCGGATCCCTTTGCAGGGGCGGGCGGATTTGGCGGCTTCGGCAGCATCCCTGCGGAGATGATCCGCCAGGAAGCGTCCGCAGCACCCGCAGAGCCAGAGCCTGCAGCAGAGCCAGAGCCTGCAGCAGAGCCAGAGCCGGAAGCGCCCGCAGCAACTGAGCCCGTGGCAGAGCCGGAACCGGCGCCTGCGCCTGCGGTGATCGTGCCGGAGGAGCCGGAAGCGCTGGACGATGACCTGTTTGATGCACCGGAAGCACCGCAGCAGTCCGGAATGTTCAGTGACATGCAGATCAGCTTTGATACGCCTGCACAGCCGTTTGCGCCTGCGCAGCCGGAGGAACAGA
Organism: uncultured Clostridia bacterium; assembly: GCA_946535685.1. Classification (GTDB taxonomy): domain Bacteria; phylum Bacillota; class Clostridia; order Oscillospirales; family Ruminococcaceae; genus UBA3855. Next base: position 351 of record CAMNDR010000008.1, read on the forward strand.
TCCAGCCGGCCGCAGAAATGGTGGACGAGGACGAATTCACAGCGCCTTCTGCGCCTTCTGCGCCTGTCTATCCGTCGTGGATGAGCGGGCAGGAAAAGAGCGTTTCGCTGTATGATCCCGATGAGCTTGAGGCAGTGCTCCCGGAGACGGAATACTGCACCGTGCTGCCGAATCCGGATGACCAGACCCGTGATGCGGCCTGGATCGCAGCATGTACACAGCTTTATCCTGCATCGGATGCCGAGCTGTTCAAGAGCCTGAGAGCGTGTATTGCGGCCAAGGATAAAGTCTACAGCGGCCCGAAGGTCGTACTGATGAACAAGAGCTGGACAACGGCGGAGATCCTGGATCATCCTGCTGTACAGCAGCATCTGCAGCAGAGTGCAAAGCCGATCTGGGAGGAAACGCTCCGGATGTGCGATGGCACGGAAACACCGGAATGGGTCAGAAGCGTCTGGATGATGCGGCTCGTGGAGCGTGCTGCGGATTACTTTACGATCAGTGTAAGCTGATGGAAAATGGTTGCGGGAGGATGCAATGATGGCGAACTATGAATTTAAGTATACTGCTGCCGGCACTGCGACAGGTGTCAAGGCAGGGCCGACGGCACTCGGTGATCTTGAAAAGCTCACGAAGATCGCGGATTTTACCGATGCGGACAGCGGTGTACGGTTCTTTCATGACGGAAACGGAACGCTGTATTACGTGATGCTCGATGCAGAGCAGCAGGTGATCGCAGCAGACGGCCAGGCGGATCTGCGCGTGGCAAGAGAGGGCCTGGAGCTGAATGACGGCGATGTATGTTCGATCTTCAGCGAGGGTGCAACGCTCCAGATATCCTATCCGGGACATGAACGGGAATCGCTCGGCAGTGATTTTTCACTGGATAACGGCGATGTTCAGGTGCTGGATGCCGGAGAAACCAAGGCAGCGCCGGAGTCGGAATCTGCTGCTGAGACTGAGGCAGAAGATACCGAGACAGCCGGAACAGAGCCGGCAGAGGAATCCGCAGCGGAGGAGAGTGAAGACATGCCTGTAGATGCTGCAGATCTGATGGGTGCTGCAACGGAAGCACCGAATCTGATCGCAACGGCTGCGCCTGCACAGGAGGATGCGCAGGAGGAGATCGTGACAGAGGCCGTGACCGAGATTCCGGCCGCAGTACCGGAGGGCGGCGGAAACGGTGTTCTCGTCTGGGCGATCTGTGCAACGGCAGCAGCGGTCGGGCTGGGCGTGCTGTGTGCCTATTTCGCCAAGAAGGTCGGCGACAGCACAAAGAGCCGCAAGCTCAAGGATACTGAGCTCAAGTCGCTGCAGCGCAGTGTGGAGGACAAGACAACTGCCTATACCAAGGGACAGGAGCGGATCCGTGAGCTGGAAAACCAGCTTGCCGATGCCCATGCGCAGGTGGATGATCTGCGGGATCAGGCAAAGACCTCTGCGGCGGCTGCTGCCAGTGAGCTGGAGCGCCTGGAGAGCCGTCCTTCTGAGGAGGCATTCGAGGAGGCCAACCAGAGAGCCGATAAGCTGCAGCAGGAGTATGATGCGCTTTATGTGAAAGCACGCACGCTGATGCGTGAAAACGAACAGTATGCAGCCCGGATCCGTGAGCTGGAGCAGGGAGCTCCTGCAGCGGCGGCACCGGCCGGGAATGCCGCTGCAGCGTCAGAGACAGCAGCGCCGGGTACCGGTGCGGCGCAGGGACCGGATGCCTTCCGGATCAGCACCTCTGAGGAGGAGCTTGCGAAGTATTCCGATCAGGTGTTCGCAGCGCCGGCAAGCACGATGACGGCTGAGGATACCGTGCTCAACAAGGCACCGTTCCGCAGGGCTTCTCTGGTCGTGCTGGGCGGCAGAGCCTACCTCAACCCGTATTTCTTCCGTGCGCTCAGCGAAGGCATGGAGAATTATACCAACCTTGCAGGGCTTGGAGGCGTGTTCGAGATGGAGGGACTTGGCAGCTCGGCTGTGAAGTACCGCCTGAGCGAGATCGTCCCGGCCAACGTCAGCTACGATGCGGCAACGGATTCCTATCACGTTGTGCAGCGCGGCAAGCTGGTGCTTCGCATCGGCTGATGCATCACCATTTCCCGGAAGGCGGGTGCGCCGCTCTGGCGCACCTGACCGGCCGGTCATGAGAGAAAATCATATTGTCTGTGAAGAAAGCGAATCTCCGGCAGTGTGCCGGCAATGAACATGAATATAACAGAGTGCTGCGGCATTCTGTAAGATAGCAGCCCGCCGGCGGTAAGGCGGACAGAATCCATTTCCATCACCCATGAAACGAAAAGGCTGCGGCAGCATGCTGCGGCAGAAGGAGGATACTATGGCACAGGATCCAAAGCAATTTTTAGCAATGCTGGAAGCATGCGATGCCGAAAAGAAGTTCAACATCATCAAAACACTGCTGGATATGCTCGATAAGGGTACAACAGCGCAGCGGGAGCTGGAGCAGGTCAAGCCGCAGCTCCAGGTGTACAAGGCACAGGCGGAAAAGCTGGGCGATGAGATCGTCAATCTGAAGGTGCAGGCACAGCTCCAGGCGGCTGCAGGCGGCGATGCTGCCGTGCATGCAGAGAACGAAATGCTCCGCAAGGAGATCGAGCGCCTCAAGGCAGAGTCCGGGGATGCCTCCGCGTGGGAAGCGCAGAAGCAGAGCTATGAAAAGACGATCAGCGATCTGCAGCAGCAGCTTACGTTCCAGACCAAGCGGGCGGATGATCTTGCCACGGCACTGCAGGGCGAGCATGCGACCAGCGAGGGGCTTGCGGCACAGGTGCGCACGCTCAACGAACAGATGGGTGAGGGCGGCAATGCGCAGGCAGAGCTTGATGCCATGAAGAAGAAGCTCGATGCCAATATCGCTGCCAAGCGTGAGCTTGAGCAGAAGATCAAGGACAACGAGAAGACCGTCAAGGCGGCCGGCGGCTCCGAAAAGCGCATCGCTGAGCTGCAGGAGGAGCTCCACAAGAAGGATGTCGAGCTCAAGCAGCAGATCGCATCCGTGACCGAATGGCAGAGAACCGCTGCAGAGTGGGAGACCAAGTTCAGCAATATCCAGTCTGTTCTGGAGGCAGAGCATCAGATCAGTGCGCAGAAGCGGGCGATCCGGGATGCCAAGGCAACGAGCATGACGCTGCCCGGTCATTCCGTGACCATGCAGAGCGTCGGCGGCGTGATGGAAGCACCGAAGATCAACAGCGCCGGCGTTCCGTACATGAAGACCCCGCCCAAGGCTGCAGCAGCACAGGGCAGCGCTGCACAGCAGGAGGCACTGGATAAGGCCAGATTTGAGATCGCTGACCTCAAGAAGAAGCTCGAAAATGCCAGCCAGCGTCTTGAGGAGCTCACCAAGCAGAAGAATGAGCTTTCCGCAAAGGTACAGGAAGGCCTGGGCAATCCGGAGCTTGAGGATGAGAATGCTGCGCTCAGACGCCAGGTCGAGGCACTCCAGAAGCAGGCCAGCGGGCTCGGTGAGCTTGATTCCCTCAGAACCGTGAATGCGACCCAGAAGGAACAGCTCGATCAGCTCAGCAAGGACAAGGCGGCGCTGGAACAGCAGATCAGGGAGCTCGGCGAAGAAATGAAGCGCTGCAAGACCGACAGCGCCGATTCCCAGAGCCTCAGAGAGGAAAACCAGAAGCTCCAGCGGAAGGTCACGGAGCTGGAGAAGGATATCGACGGCCTGAAAAAGCAGATCGCAGAGAAGGATGAGAAGCTCAAGGTCTTCCTCAGAGAAGAGGAAGCCAAGGAGAAGGCTGCCGAGGCAGCAAGAGCAGCGGCAAGTGAATCCTTCGAGATGCGCATGTCCACGCTGACATCCGAGGTCGAGAAGCATCAGGCAAAGTATCTGACCACGAACAGCGGCTTTGAGGGACGCATCCGCATCAAGGGCAGTGCGCCGAGAAAGAAGGCCTACTTCGTGATGGTGGACAATCAGGTGTTCCCGAATCCCTATCTGTTCCGGGATATGACCACCGGCAAGCAGAGCTATCATACGCTGCAGCAGCTCAAGACCCTGTTTGACGTGGAGGGCCTGGACAATGAAAATATGACGTACCGTCTGGTATCGGTGGTACCGGCAGTGGTCTTTATTCCGGACGGTTCTTCCCCGGATGCGGACAACTATGAAATGAAGGAAAAAGGCAAGCTGAAGGTGGAGCACCAGATGTGATCCTGCAGCCTGCGGGAAGTCTGATGATTGAATGAAGAGGGTGTGTGCATGAATCCGATATTGATCGCAGTGATCATTCTGCTGGTGGTGGCGGTAGCCGCCTGTGTGCTGATGGTGTTCAGCATCAAGGGCTATCATGAACAGTTCCGGAATATGAGCCGGCGCAACAGGCAGCTTGTGCAGCGGTGTACGGAGATCGAACAGGAGCTCAACCAGGAGCGGCAGCGGAAAAGTCCGATCACCGGGCGCTCCGATTCTGCCGAGCTCCAGGAGCTTCGCCGGCAGATCGCTACACTCAGCCGCAAGGCCGAGGAGGCAGAGCGTGTCCTGAGTGAGCGCAATCAGTACAAGGAACGCTGCCGCCGCCTGGAGGCACAGCTTGAAGCGCAGCAGGAGGACGATGACACACAGATCGGGACATCGGTCGCAGAGGATCTGCAGATCGAGCTGAGCCGTGTGAAAACGGCCTATGGCAAGCTCCTGGAGGAGCATGAACAGCTCCAGCAGACGATCGGCAACGAAAAGGCGGTCGTTCTGGAAAAGGAATCGCTCTCTGCAGAGCTGTCCCGTGTCAAGGAGGAAAATGCACAGCTTCTCCGTGAGAAGAATCAGTTCGAGGAGGCACTTGGCCAGAGCACCGATGAGCAGACGGAAAAGCTCTCTGCAGAGCTGAGCCGCGTCAAGTATGCCTATGCGCAGCAGCTCCAGGAGCACGAGCGCCTGAAGGCAGCGTTCGATCAGGCCAAGGCCGAGATCGCAGCGCTGCGCGGAAAGCTGCAGGAGCGTGAGGCGGCTTTTCAGACTGCGGCCGCACAGCCTGCGGCACCGGCTGCTCCGGCGGAGAATACCGCCGAAGTACAGGACAAATATCTCGAAATGGCGCTGGATCCGAGAAAGCTCGACAATGCCGGCAAGATCCGGTTCCTCAATGTACTCGTGATGCTCGACGGCACAGTGAAGCTGACCGGCTCGAACAATATCCGGCTCTCGGAGCTGGCAATGCTCGAGGACGGCAAGGTGATCCCGAATCCGTATTTTTACAGACGGTTCGGTGCGGACGGCGAGCTTGGTGCTGATATCCACAAGATGCAGCATGTAATGCAGTTTGCAGAGCCGGATTCGCTCCGCAGATACCGCCTTGAGGCGCTGCGCCCGGCGGTGGCGGAGGAGAACGGCGACTCCTACAGACTGGTACAGCCCGGTGAACTGATGCTCGGCTGATGTATGGCGTGAGAAAGGATTGGCAGAATGGAAGATTTATTTGAGCGGACGTACCGCTATGCATCGGAGGATGCGGACGGCGACTGGGGCTATGACTGGCTGCCGCAAAGGTATGATCCGACGGATTTCGGCGGTATCGTGTCGCCGAAAAATCCGGTAGATGAGCGGAAGGTCTATGTCTATGAGTATCTCTACCGCAAGCAGGGACGTTCCCCCTCGGAAGCCGAGGAGGAAGCGATGCTGGCGGAAAAGGAGGAGATCGCCGGACGCATCCGGACACTGAACAAGGAGCGCTCGGAGTATACCTTCCGTGCGGATTACTGCGCAGTGAAGCGGATCATGGACGGCAAAGAGTGCATAGGCTATGATTTTGTGACACGCCAGCGCCCATTCATCACGTTTTCCGCCTATCTGAAAAAACCGGAGATCGCTGAACGCATGGAGCAGATCCGCAGCGGCACAGATGAGGAGGCTGAAAAGCTGCGGCATGCCTTCGTGACACGGCTGCTGCGGCATCTTGTGCTCGGACTGAAGGATATCTACCGTGTGGGCGGTGTGCATGGACACATCAATCCCGATCACATCTGGCTCGATGAAAAGGATCAGGCGAAAGAGCATTTCCTGCTCAGCTTTCCGGGCTACGGGTGCTTTCTGCACTCCCGTGAGGATGACCGGGAGGCCATTGATGAATATGCGGCACCGGAGCTGTGCCTGAACGAGTCGCAGCCGTTTGATCTGCAGACGGATCTGTATGCGGTCGGGCTGCTGGTGTACCGTTTCCTGAACGGCGGGAACGCGCCGTTTGCGATGCCGCAGATCACGGCTGCTGAGGAGCATAAGCGCCGCCGTGCCGGCGATACAGAGATCCCGGCGCCAAAATTCGGAACAAGTGCGCTGAAATATATCGCCAGAAAGCTGCTGGCCTTTGAACGGGAAAACCGCTATGCGGATTTTGAGACGCTCGAAGCGGATATGCGCAAGCTCGACAACAAGGTCGTGGACTATAACCCGATGTCTGTTGTGACCGTCAGCAATGACCGCCTGGAAGCCATCAAGCGCATCAAGGCCGATAACCGTGCCCGTGCCGAAAAGCTCCAGCAGGAGCTGCAGGGCATTCTCAAGGAGCTGGACATCGACGAATCCGTCATCCGGGAAGACCTCCAGCAGAAGGGTGCGCAGAAGTTCAAGCTGCAGGATCAGCTCACCAAGATTGCTGAGGGCAGAAAGAAGATCCAGGCGGATATCCAGAAGGCACAGGCGGACATCGACAATCCGCCCACAGTGCCGCTCCCGCCTGCACAGAGCCGCATCAAGACGGACTATGTGACGGCGATGTCGGCGACGCAGGATGAACGGGATGCCGAGGCGGAGCGTGAGGCAGAGCGCCAGCGCATCGCTGAGGAGGAAGCCCGTGCAAGACAGGCACAGCTCGATGCCCAGGCCGAGGAGCAGAGACGCCTCGAAGAACAGCAGCGGGCTGCCGAGGAAGCAGAACGCCGGCGCCAGGAGGAAGAACGCCAGCGCAAGCAGGAAGAACTCCAGACAAAGATCTCGCAGGGCCGGGAGGGCCGCAGGGGCGTTGTCTGGTGGATCGTCGTGGGCATCCTGTCGGTTGCGGCAGTGGTGCTGACTTTGGTGACACTGGGCATGCTGCGGGATATCACAGGCTATTCTGCCGAGGCGGAGCCGGGCTATGAAACAGCCGAGCTTTGCATGACGGATCAGGCAGACACTTGACCAACAGGATACAAAGGGGTGCCTGATCCGCACCCCATTTCCATATGACCGGTGCAAATTGGCCGGAACAGGAGGGATGAGCCATGAGGGCTTGGAGAAAACTGACGGCGCTGGCCGGCGTGCTGGCACTGCTGCTGACCGGCTGCAGTGCGGAGCGTGTGCCGGATGAGGTCTGGCTCGGACTGATGGAGCAGGAGATCCTGGCACGGGACGGCGTGCTTCCGGCCGGGGTACCGGTGCCGGAGAACCCCATCGAAACGCAGCCCGGAACAGAAGCGGCACCGACTCTTGAAATACAGCCTGAAACGGAGCTGCCTGTGACGACGCAGGCACCGGTGCAGGAGACAGCGCCGCCTGCCGATGCAGGAGACGGCGATGTCTATGCGGTCATGTGCCGTGAGCTGGAGCAGTTCCACAATCCCATCCGCCTTTCTGCGGACGGGATCGCTGATGCGCTGGAGCCTGCTTATTACCGGCTCACCTGGGAACGGCCGGATCTGTTCTGGGTCTATGGCTATACCGGCGAGTCGACCGGCGATGAAGCGACGATCCGGATCAAGCTCGTGGATGGCGTGACGGAGGCGCAGATCCCGTCGATGTACCAGGAGCTGATGGATACGGCACGCGACATCGCTTCGCAGGCGCAGGCATATCCGACAGACTATGAGAAGATCCTGTTTGTGCATGATTTTATCATCGACCATGCGCAGTATGATTATGACGGGCTGGAATCGGATGCCTACGGTCTCTGGCAGACGGCATACGGATGCCTTGTGCAGGGAAGATCCGTGTGCGAGGGCTATGCGGATGCCTTCCAGCTCGTGATGCAGCAGCTCGGCATCCCGTGCGGGTGCGTCTCCGGTGATACGGCAGAGGGCGCACATGCCTGGAACTGGGTGGAGCTCGGCGGAACGTATTACTGGATCGACGTCACCTGGGACGATCCCTCCTCGCCGGATTCGGATGAGAAGCACCTGTCCCACAAGTACTTCCTGATCAATGACGAGATGCTTTCCCGTTCCAGAACGACCGACGAGCTGGGGTATTTTGTGCCGCAGTGTACGAGCGTGACGGACAATTACTATGTCCGGAGCAATGATTATCTTGAAAGCTACCGCTTTGAGGATATTGACGGGCGGCTGATCATGGCGGGGGATGACAACACGATCGAAGTCATGTACAGCTCGGCGGAAGCGCTGCAGGAGGCGATCAATGATCTCTTCGTCAATGAACGCATCTGGGATGCGACTGTCTACCACAGCAGCGGCGGCGCCTATGAGTACGGCCATGATGATGAAATGTACACACTGATGATCACCTATACACCGAATGAATCCTAATTGAGGTGAAACAGAATGGAAAAAAATCTGATCTTTACGCTGGAGGCCGATTCCGGCTGGATCCTGAAGCACCGCAGTGACGATGAGCTGCCGCTCAAACGCATTGCTGCGCTGCTGCAGTCCAGGCTCGGAGCGGATATCCATGATACGAGCCTGACAAAATGCCGCGGCATTCTCCAGACGGATGACCAGGAAGCAGCGGCAAAGTCGATCTTTGAGATCGTGGCGAGCCTGTTCCCGGATGAGGAGGGCAAGGGCATTTTCCGGCTCACGGTCAATGAATCCGAGACGACCGAGGAGCCCGATGACGAGGAGAATGACACCCCCGAAGCAGAGGGCAGGCAGCCGGTCTTTGAGCGCATCGAAGCGCTGGTCGGTGTGCCGGAGTTCCAGGATCTGGCGGAGGAGTGCCGCAGGGTGGCACCGGTGCTGCGGCGGAACAAGACCGTGGATACCTTCACGAGCCGGAGCTATCTGCTGTCGGTGAATGACGGCTATGGCCTGAGCACGATCCTGGTGCTGTTTGCCGATCTGGTCGAGGAGCTGGATCTCTATCATTTTGCAGCGAACGGGCGCATCGTGGAGGTGCGCATCCCGGCGCCCAGCCCGAAATCCGGCGAGGATCCCTTTGCCCAGGCGCTCACGCTGCTCGACCGCGGCGCAGGCCGGGGACGGCTCATCTGCATCGACATCTCGGAATGGATGGGCAAGACCTCGGAGAAGGAATTCCGGGATTTCCTGCGGGAGCTTGAATTCCATACGGGCGAGAACATCCTGTTCTTCCGGGTGCCGTTCGTGGAGAACAATGTCCTCGAAGGGCTGTACCGGGATCTGAATGACCAGCTCTATATCCGGAAGCTCTCGATCGTGCCGTTCGGCAATGCGGAGCTGGAAACGGTGGCGGACAGAATGATCCGCAAGAAGGGCTTTACCATGCAGGCGGATGCCTGGGAGGTATTCCGGGAGCGCCTTGCGGAGGAGAAGAACGACGGCCGGTTTTACGGCATCAACACCGTGCGCAAGGTCGTGTGCGAGATGCTCTACCGCAAGCAGCTCAGGAATGCCATCGACGGCGTGGAGGATACGCTCGTCAAGGGCGAGGAGATCCTGTCGCTGATCGCCAATCCCGATACGATGGAGCGCACCGGCATGGAGATGCTCGATGCCCTGGTCGGCATGGATGAGGTCAAGAAGCAGCTCCTGGCGATCATTGCGCAGATTGAAGCGGCGCTTGAGGACAAGGAGCTCGAAACGCCCTGCATTCATATGCGGTTTGTCGGCAATCCCGGCACCGGCAAGACGACCGTTGCCCGCATCCTCGGCAAGGTGCTCAAGGAGCGCGGCATTTTGCGCAACGGCAGCTTCTTTGAATACGGCGGCCGTGATTTCTGCGGCAGATATGTCGGCGAGACAGCGCCCAAGACGGCGGCCATGTGCCGTGATGCCTACGGATCGGTGCTGTTCATTGACGAGGCCTATTCGCTCTACCGTGACGAGAACGCCAGCACGAATGATTTCGGCCGTGAGGCCATTGATACGCTGATCGCAGAGATGGAGAACCACCGCACCGATCTGCTGGTCATCATGGCGGGCTATACGGATGATATGGAGCGCCTGATGAAGGGCAATATCGGCCTGAAGAGCCGCATGCCGTATCAGATTGAGTTCCCGAACTATACACGGGAGCAGCTCTACGAGATCTATATCAGCATGATCGGCAAGACCTTTGCCTATGATGAGGAATTCAAGGATGCGGTGAAGGCATTCTTCGACAAGCTGCCGACCTCGATGATCGAGAAGAAGGAATTCAGCAACGGCCGTTATGTGCGGAATCTGTTCGAGCGCACCTGGGGCAAGGCAGTGCTGCGCTGCCAGATGGCAGGGGAGAAGTGCCGCACACTCAAGGTCGAGGACTTCACCCTCGCAGCATCCGACAAGGATTTCCAGGAAATGATGGACAAGAAGAAGCAGATCGGCTTTACCGGCTGAGCGGGGCGGTCTGCACCCGGAAAGGAGCACTATGAACGAGGAAATGAAGGTGGCAAAGAACGTCTTTGACACGATCTGCCGCATGTTTGATTCACTTGACTATCACTATGACCGCCATGATGAGGATCTTGCGGTACACTGCACGGTGCAGGGCGATGATCTGCCGATGGACATTGTGCTGATCGTCCATGCAGAGCGTCAGCTTGTGACGCTGCTGTCGCCGATGCCGTTCCCGGTGCCGGAGGATCGGCGGATGGATATGGCGCTTGCCGTGAACATCGCCAACTATGGCATGATCGACGGGTCATTCGACTTTGACCTGAGCAGCGGCGAGATCCGGTTCCGGATGACCACGAGCTATATCGAGAGCCTGCTGAGCGAGCCGGTGTTCCAGTACATGCTGGCCTGCGCAGCGCAGACGATCGACGAATACAACGACCGTTTCTTCATGATCAGCAAGGGCATGCTCAGCCTGGAGCAGTTTGTGGAGATGGAAGCGGACGTGGATGCTGAGGAAGAAGAGGCATAAAGAACAGCACCTTACCGGCAGATCGGTAAGGTGCTTTCAGTCTGTCAAAAAAAAGTGGCATGCAGGGTTCGGGGCGGCAGCCCCGATCGGGGTGCAGGGTGACTCCCCACGGGGTGGGGAGATGT
>CAMNDR010000009.1 GCA_946535685.1 uncultured Clostridia bacterium
CGCCGAACTTACCGCCGGCATGCAGCACAGTATACACGACCGTTGCCGCCGAGATGCCCTCGGTCGGATGGATGCCGGTCGGGATACCGCGCCCGTTGTCGGACACACGGATGATATTGCCCGGCAGGATCTCTACCGTAATTTCGGTACAGTAGCCCGCCAGTGCCTCATCAATGGCGTTATCCACAATTTCGTAGACCAGATGGTGCAGACCGTCGATACTGGTGGAACCGATGTACATGCCCGGACGCTTCCGCACCGGGTCAAGACCTTCGAGCACCTGTATCTGTTCCGCATCATAGCGTTCTTCTTCCATGGTTTCACTCTCCTCTGCGGCAATGCCGCTCCGACAAAGCCCTATAAATAGTGCTTTTTGATAGCATGTTGATAAATAATTTCTTTTTCAACGCAGTTTTCCACATCGTTGGTGAAAACTTGGGGTCGAAAAAGCATGATTTTACGTGTCCTCCGAAATGTTTTCCACTCTTTCCACAGAATTTTCAACAATTCAGGCTTCCTCGGTTAAAATTCCCGCCTTCATCCGGAAGGTTTTCCCCTTTTGTGAAAGACAAAGCGAAGAGGGATTGCACAGTGTGATAAACACCTGCATCTCCTCGATCATTTCATAAATCAGCCTCTGCCGCCGTTCGTCCAGCTCGCCCATCACATCGTCGAGCAGAACCACGGGGGAGCGCTGCATTTTTTCGTTATAGAGATAGGCCTGCGCCAGCTTCAGCACGATGGCTGTGCTCTTGCGCTGTCCCTGGGAGCCGAAGGTCTGGACGGGATTGCCGTCGATGGTCAGCAGCAGATCATCCCGCTGGATGCCTCTGCTCGTATAGCCAAGCCGCAGATCCTCCTCCACATGCTCCGCAAGCCGCTCCTGATAGCGCTGCACCAGATCCGGCGTCGGCTTTTCGGGAAGCTCCTCATCCCCATAGACCGCACTGCGGTAGGAGACTGCAAGCTGCTCGCTGCCGCCGGTCATGATGCCGTAGAGCCTGCTGCAAAGCGGCGCCATATTGCGGATATAAGCTGCCCGCATGCAGGAGATCCAGGCTCCCGTCTGCGCAAGCTGTGCATCCCAGAGCGTGACATCCTGCCGGCGGATCCTGCCCTTGTGGGCATTCTGGATCCCGGCATTGCGCTGCGAAAGCAGAAGCGATGCACGGCTGACATACTGCATGCTGTTCGGATGGAGCTGGCAGGCGCAGAGATCCACGAAGGAACGCCGTTTATCCGGCGCACCGTTCACGAGCTCCACATCAGAAGGGGAGAACGCCACGCAGTGGAATGCCTCGAACAGACCGCCGGTCTTGTTGGTATCCACGCCGTTGATGGTGATCTTCCGTTTCTTCTGCACGCCCCGCTCTAAGCTGTAGGCGATGCGCTGTTCCCGTCTGCCGTCATGAAAATGCATGTCGCACTGAAAAAAATCGGCATCGAATCCAAGATAATGCCGCTCCTTGGCACCGTGAAAATTCCGGCACCCGGTCATGAGCCAGATCGCATCCAGCAGATTCGTCTTACCCTGGGCATTATCGCCTGTGATGATATTGTAATGCGGATCCGGTTCAAACCGCACACCATGCAGGTTGCGGAAGCCGTCAGCCGCAAACGAAGTGACATACATTCACTCGACCTCGACCCGGTACTGATCGACCTCAACCACATCACCGGGGCGGATCTTCTTGCCCCGCATCGTGCAGATCTCGCCGTTGACCTTCACAGCGCCCTGCTGCACAAGCTCCTTGGCAAATCCGCCTGTATCACAGAGCCCGGCAAATTTCAGAAGCTGATCGAGCTTGATGAACTCTGTTCTGATCTTGACTTTTTCTGTTTTCATTGTTTTCTCCTTTATCCAAACAGGATCCGTAACGGCACCATAAACAGCAGGAACGGCACATACTGAACCACGATCCCCAGCCAGATGCAGGGAACAAACAGCAGGATCCGCAGAACATCGTACAGCGTTTCTGCATTCTGGTGTGTCCATTCCAGAATCTTTGTAAACAGCAAAAGCTGCAGCAGCGACAGGAACCAGAAGATGCAGATCAGACCCACGACAACATAATAGGAGCCGACAGTCTCAAGCTGCCCCGTCAGATGCACGATCAGCATCAGCACGGCAAATACCGCCAGATACACCGGCAGCGCCAGCACAAAGGTCAGGATCAGTTTTGTAAATCCCTGGCTGTTTTTCTCCGGCTGCAGGTTCGGATCCTCATACCGCATGGTATATTTCTTCAGGATCCGGTTCTTCTTAGAACGATCACTTTCTCTGAAATGGTCATCCGCAGCTTTGTTGATGAACCATATCCAGAAACAGGAAAATGCCACATCCGGAATGAGCAGCAGCAGTGTCACAAGCAGATCTGTCATGATTGCTTCTTCTTTCTCCGTCTTTTCAGCTTCTTCCCGTACATGTAGTATTTCTCCGCAAACTCCGGATGTTTCTCGCAGATCCGGTCATAGGCCACTTCCGGCATGTAATGCCTCCGGACATATCTTGCCATATAAAACGTCTTGGTTTCAAGATTCTTTTGCTGCCATTTCTCACCGATCAGATCAAAGAATTTCGCATACAGGAAATAGCCCAGACCGCCGACCGCCGCCATGAGGATCCCGGTCAGAAAGTTGATCCCAAGCACGGAGATCCCGGAAAAAAGCAGTGTAGCAGAAACACAGACACACAATGCCGACAGAAGCGTCGCTCCGATCGAGAAAGGATAGTACCTGAAAACCATGACAGCACCTCCGTCAAAACTGGAATGCCGATGATGGAAACGGCTCAGATCATCCCTTGAGCTGGATCGGCATGATCAGGTACACAAAGCTCTCGCCCTCAGGCGGCGTGATCTTGATGACCTTGTTGCTGCCGCTCATATGGAGCCTTACCTTGTCGCACTCGCAGGCACGCAGTGCCTCCAGCAGGTACTTGTTGGAAAAACCGATCGTCACGGCTTCACCGCTGATATCCGCCGGGATGCGGTCATGGATCTCGCCGACAGCCGTCTTGCAGGAAATATCCAGTGTGCCGTCAGCAAAGACGCAGCGCATGGGCGCTTTGTTCTTGTCGTTGATGAACAGGGCACAGCGCTCTGCACAGGCGATGATATCCTTGGTATTGAGCAGGACAGAGGTCTTTTCATCCGCCGGGATGCTGCTGCGGAAGTTGTGGAACTGTCCTTCAAGCAGTCTTGCAAACAGCTCGAAGCCGTTGACAGAAAAGACGATATGCTTGCCGTTGGTGGAAAATTCGCACGGTGTCTCGGCATCATCCCTGAGCATGCCGATCAGCTCGGAAAGCGCCTTCTTCGGCACCACAAAGCGGAACGTACCAAGCTCGCTGACCGGTTCCTGGCGCAGTGCCAGACGGTAGCGGTCCATTGCCACGACATAGAATGTGTTGTTCTCGGATTCAAACAGCAGACCTGTGAGGATCGGCTTATCCTCCTTGACAGATGCCGCAAAGCTGGACTGCTGGATCATGGATCGCAGCAGCGGCTGGGAAACGGCAGTTCTTGTTGTGGACTCAACCACGGGAAGATCCGGGAATTCCTCTGCGCTCATGGCAGAGATCGCACATTTTGTATCATCGCTGGAGAGTCTGACATTCAGATTCTCGTCGATCTCGAATGTGATACTCTCGCCGGTCATGCGGCGGGTCATCTCGTTGAGAAGTCTTGCGCCGAGCACACAGGTGAAATTTTCATGGCAGTCTGCAGCGATCCGGGTGCGGATGCCGATCTCCAGATCATAGCCTGTCAGTGTGACAGCACCTTCCTCCATCTGAAAGCAGATGCCTTCCAGTGCGGGGATGGTGGATTTTACAGAAACGCCTTTCATAACGTGAGAGATCGCATTGCAGATCTCATTGCGGTTGCAGGTAAATTGCATGTATTGTCAGCTCCTTACTGCTTCCCGGTTTTCACCAGCCTGTTTCAAGGACAGGAGAAGGCTGCGGAAGCATTTGATCAATCAATCTGAAAGTAAAATATAGTAGTCGTAGTAGAGGGTATTGAAACTGTGGAAATGCCTCTCAAACCGCTGTACAGCGCCGGATCTGCTTCCACAGATGCCCTTGGGAAAAAATGTGAAAAAGTGATAAACCAGAATCCGCCCGATCCGGATGTTGTAAAGTGGAAATTTTGTGGAGTGGAAAGGGAAAAAATGGGGAAAATTTCGTGGAGAACCCGGAAACCGGTTTTTCACAATTCACATCCGGTGGAGTACCGCTTTGCAGAAAAAGTGGAATTTGTCGTTTCAGGTCAGATAAAGAACGGAATCCCGGATAAAATCTCTCAACCTACTTTTCAACCTTCTGTTGAAAAGTAGGTTGAGAACAGGTGAATTGCTGCTCTTTTTCACTTTTTTACACAGGGTTTTCCACCAAAGTGTGGAAAAGGCAGCCGTGAAAGTACTGGTTTATGGATAGATCGGTACAGGGAATGTGGGACGGAATCTGCAAACAGCCCTTTTCCTGTCCCTGAAGCACTGCATCAGCTATTGAACCAGCGCATTCTTTAGTTATTGACCGGCTGCGGATTCGTGTCACGGATGTCCTTGATGATCTCATCCACGAGGATCTTGAGGTTCTCATCCTTTTTCAGGGCATCGTTGATGGTATTGATCGCATAGACGATGGTGGAATGATCTCTGCCGCCGAATTCCGTACCGATGGCGGCAAGGGACATGCCGGTCACCTCACGCACGACATAGGCAGCGACCTTGCGGGCAGTGGAGATCTGGGAGGTGCGCTTGGTGGAGCGGATCTCCTCCGGGGTGATGCCGTATACATTGGCGACCTCGGCAATGATATTTTCCACAGTGATCGGAATGGGCTGGTCATCGGTCAGGATATCCCGGATGACGCTCTGCGCCATCGAGATCGTCGGTGAGCTGTTGGCGAGCATCTTGAGCGCCTTGAGCTTCTTGACAGCGCCTTCAAGCTGGCGGATGTTGGTCTTGAGACGGCCGGCAATGAATTCCACAACTTCATCCGGGATCTTGAGGTCGAGCAGCTCGGCCTTGCGGCGGATGATGGCGAAGCGGGTCTCAAAGTCCGGTGTGCTGATGTCAGCGATCAGTCCCCACTCAAACCGGCTCCGGATACGCTCTTCGAGCGTTTTCAGATCACGGGGCGGCTTGTCAGATGTGATGACGATCTGCTTGCCCTCGGAATGGAGCTTGTTGAAGGTATGGAAGAATTCTTCCTGTGTGCGCTCCTTGCCGGAGAAGAACTGGATGTCATCAACGATCAGGACATCTGCATTGCGGTATTTGTCATGGAAACCAGAGGTATCACGTTCATTGATCGCCTTGATGAGCTCGTTGCCGAATGTCTCACCGGTGACATAGATGACCTTGGTCTCCGGGGAATTGGTCATGATGTCGTGCTTGATGGCGGTGACCAGGTGGGTCTTGCCAAGGCCGGACGGACCGTAGATAAACAGCGGATTTGCCTGCAGCTTCTTGGCATCTGCATCATTGTCCTTTGCAACGGCATTTGTTGCGACCGCCTTGCAGGCAGCAAATGCAAATTCATTGGAACGGCCGACAATGAAGGTGTCAAATGTGTAGTCGTATTCGGAGAGCTCATAGCTTTTCTGGAGCTCTGCGTGCTTTTCTTCCAGCTCCTTGGGATCCGGAACATGCGGCGCAGGTTCCTCATCCTTGGCGGGGGGAACAGAATTTACGACCAGATTGACCGGAAATCCCATGATCTCCTCAAGCACCTTTTCGATCTTTGCCTTGTAATGTGTCTGGATGATCCCCTGCTGGAAATCGGTATCGACCTGAAAGACAGCATCCTGTCCGTCGAGCTTGACAGGAACCATCGTATTGATCCAGGTCGTCATGGCAGCTTCAGCGATCATATTGTTCTCTGCCATGTACTTTTTGACCTGCTCAAATACTTCATCAAAGGAATTCATAGCATAACCTCCGTGTAGAATCGTACTTAATTATATTGTATCACATTTTGATTCAAAAAGCAATAGCCTTTTAAAAAAGTTTTCAACAGAATATAAATGTTGAATTGTGGAAAGCTGAATTTTGGACAATATGCATAAAAGAAACCGCCCTTTCCGGCGGGCGGGGGCTGTGTTTTGCAGGTACTTCTCCCCTGCAGTCTGAATGACAGGTGATGAAATCGTGAAACTTTTGGGAACACTTGCATTTCTGACGGCGATATGGTATAATGATTCTGTCATACTATGCGCAGAAAGAGGGAACATCCATGAAAATTTATGCAGCGCTGACTGCCGCAGTGCTTCTGCTGGCCGCTCCGATGACCGTGTATGCGGACGAGGAGGAAAACAGCAGTGAGGAAGAGCTGGAGGCTTATGTCGGCGAAAGCATCCAATATGAATACACCATCGACGCTGAGGGCGGCGTGACACTGGATCATTTCAAGGACGCTGAGACCTACGAGGGTGCTCTGACGATCCCTGCAGAGATCGAAGGGCATCCTGTGAACCGGATCGGAAGCGGCTGCTTCATGAGTGCCAAGAGCATCACCTCCGTCACCATCCCGGCTTCTCTCTCAGATATCGGCATCAGCTCTTTTTTTGACTGCGATGCGCTCGAATATTTTGAGGTCGAGGAGGGCAATACCTACTTCACCGTGCAGGACGGCGTGCTGTTTGCAGATGAAGGACGGCTGCTGGTCGCCTATCCGGCTTCCAGGGCGGATGAGACCTATACCGTGCCGGGCGGCGTGGAGGAGATCGTCTCCGGCGCCTTCGGCTTTGCACAGCACCTGAAGGAAGTGACTGTCACAGAAGGTGTGGAGTACATCGGAAGCTGGACGTTTGCCCATTCTGACACGCTCGAAAAGGCCGATATTGCCGGCTCTGTGTATGAGATCGGGGACTATGCCTTCTCCTACTGCAGCGCACTGCATGATGTGCAGTTCCACAGCGGCACGGAGAATATCAGCCATGCCGTATTTGCTTACGATGCGGCGCTGGCACAGGTCACACTGCCGGATACGCTGAAAACGGTGGGACAGTATGCCTTCTGCGGCACGGGCATGGAATGTGTCACGATCCCGCCGCTTGTGGAGGAGATCTCCTACTGTGCCTTTGGCTATGATGCGGAGATGAACCCGATACACGGCTTTGTGATCTACGGGCAGCCCGGTACAGAGGCTCAGATGTACGCAACAGCGTCTGATCCGGACAATGATTATGAGAATAAATTTGACTTTGTGGCAGTCGTGGATGCCATGATCCCTTATGAGCTGGGCGGCGGTATGCTGTATTCCGAGATGACAGAGGCAGCGGAAACAGAAGTCTCCGCTGCAGAGGAACCGGAAGCAGAAACGGCTGTTGAAACCGATGCAGACGGCAAGCCTGTCAGCTTTGATCAGAAGGTCGGTGCAGGACTGTTCGGCAATGACCGGATCAAGCTGATCCTGGGCATTGGCGGCGGAACGGCGATCATACTGGCGATCGTGCTGCTGATCGCTTTCCTGCGCAATCCGAAGAAGAAGCCCGCAGAGAAAGCACCCGCAGAAGAAGCTCCCACAGAGAAAACTCCCGCAGAAGAAGCTCCCGCAGAGAAAGCACCTGCAGAAGAAGCTCCCGCAGAGGAAACACCTGCAGAGGAAGCTCCCGCAGAGGAAGCACTCGCAGAGGAAGCTCCCGCTGAGGAAGCTCCCGCTGAGGAAGCATCCGCAGAGAAAGCACCTGCAGAGGAAACTCCCGCTGAGGAAGCATCCGCAGAGGAAGCGCCTGCAGAGGAAGTACCCGCAGAGGAAGTGCCTGCTGCACCGTCCGGACCGGAAAAGGATGACAAGGCATGAGAATGATTCTGAGAGCGGCAGCGGCGCTGCTTGCCGGAGCACTGCTGCTGCCGGTACTGCCGGCGATGACTGCCGGGGCGGAGACAGGCCACAGCGAGGATTACGTCTGGTTCTGTAAGGATTACGGCGACGGCACGGTCGGCATTTCGCTGAACGACAAGACCACAGAAGGCACCATCGAGGTACCGGAGCAGATCAACGGCATGACGATCACCATGATCGACGTGGACTGCTTCAACGGCTGTGAAAACCTGACCGAAGTGAAGCTCCCGGAGACGATCACGGTCATTGATGACTATGCATTCTACGGCTGCACGGCGCTGGAGGAGCTCACCATTCCGAAAAACGTACAAAAGATCGGTATGAAGGCGTTTTACAACTGCTCCGCAGTGGAAGAATTCCACATTCCCGCCGGGACATCCGATATCGGGGAATTTGCCTTTGAGGGCTGTGCAGCGCTCAGAGGCATAGAGGTCGCTGACGGAAACCAGCAGTACAAGGACGAGGACGGCGTTCTGTTCGATCACGAGGGCACGACGCTCATCCTCTATCCGAGCCAGAAGCAGGAGCAGCACTATGCGCTCCCCGACGGCTGCACGGTGATCGCAGATTATGCCTTCATCGGCAATACCCATCTGCAGACGGTGGATATCAGCCATATCACGCAGCTCGGCAGAGATGCGTTCTATTACTGCACGGCGCTGCAGACCGCAGAGATCCCGGACAGCATCACGGAACTGCAGGGCTCGGTCTTCGGGAACTGCACTTCCCTGGAGACCGTGAAGCTCCCGCAGCAGCTCGACCGGATCGGTGAGGGCTGTTTTTATGCGTGCATGGCGCTGAAGGAGATCGAGATTCCGGAGACGGTCACGAGCATCGGCAGCTATGCGTTTTTCAACTGTCCCCTGCTGAAAACCATCCGGCTGACAGAGCGTGTGACGGAGATCGGGGAATATGCGCTCGGCTATTATTACAGCGACGGCGAAGACCCCAACAAGCTGCCGGGCTTTGAGGTGGATGCGGACAACGGCACAGAGGCTTTCACCTACTGTGTGAACAACAGCATCAAGTGTACCGGCGGTATCACACAGAACAGTACGTTCGTCATCATCATCCTGTGCGTGGTGGGACTTGTCATCCTCGCAACGATCGTGCTGGTCATCGTGCAGAGCCGGATCCGGAAAAGCCATGAACTGAATTGAAGGAATGGAACAATATGAAGAATTTGAAACGAAGCGGATGTGCGCTCGCCGGCATCCTCACCGCAGCGTTCCTTGCTGCACTGCCGATGCCCTGCCGGGCGGCGGAGCCGTTTTCCTATACCGTGCTCGATGATGGTACCGCAGCACTGGAATGCAAGGATCCCGGCATTGCCCATGCAGAGATCCCGGAGACCATCGACGGCTATACCGTTACAGAGCTCGCAGCCAACTGCTTTGACGGCTGCGGGGCGCTTGAGACCGTCACGATCCCGGATTCCGTGACCACGATCCGGAGCTATGCGTTCCAGAACTGCAGCATGCTGCAGACGGTCACGATCCCGGATTCTGTGGAAAAGATCGAGGATTTTGTGTTTGAAGGCTGTCTTTCGCTTGCAGAGATCCGGGTGGAGGACGGGAATCAGCATTATTACGATGAGGACGGCGTGCTCTTCAAGGACGGCCTGTCAAAGACGCTCGTCCGCTATCCTGCTGCAAAAGAGGCAACCAGCTATGATACACCGGAGCAATGCGGCACAGTCTCGCCGTGGGCATTTACAGGCTGCCGGTATCTGACGAATCTGAATTTTACCAAAGCCAGTGCGATCGGTGCGGATGTCTGCATGAACTGCAGCAAGCTCAGACGGGTGACGATCTGCGATGATGTGACAGAGCTGATCGGCGCGGGCTTTGCCTATTGCACGGATCTGAGGAAGATCGAGCTTCCGGATCGGCTGCGTTCCATCGGTGACCGTTGCTTCTTCGGATGTACAGAGCTGGAAAATATCACCTTTTCCGATGAGCTGAGCAGCGTCGGCAGCCAGGCATTCTATGCCTGTGTCAGTCTCAAGGAGATCAGGCTGCCGAAAACGCTTCGTTCGATCGGTGAGGAGAGCTTCGGCTACAGCGTGAATGACAGCGGTGTCTCCACGAAGATCCCAGGGGTGACCTTTGAGGTGGATTTCGGCAGTGAGGCCTATCAATATGCCAGAGAGCACGGGTTTGCGTATAAATCCGAAGCGCCGCAGTCGCTGATCCTGATTATCGTGGTGGGCGTGGTGCTCGTCATCCTGATGGGATTTGGCCTGAGCATCGAACTGAAACGGCGCAAGGCTGAGAAAAAAGCCGAGCAGGAGCGCTTGGAGCTCGAACGCCGCCGCAAGGCGCATGAAGAGCGCATGCAGAAGAAGAAAGGCAAAAAGCCTTCCGAACAGGAATCCAGATCGGAATAAAGGAGACAGGACTATGCAATTCAAACAGATCGCAGCAGGCATACTTGCCGGAATGCTGCTCATGACCGGCGCTGCACTTCCGGCGGCTGCCCTGAATCCGGAAAGCAATAACGGCACGGGAGAACTCGGCACGACCTATGAGGACGGCCTGTTCGTGTTCAAGTATGTGGAAGGCGGTGTGGAGCTGAGCGGCGTGAGCCCCACAGCACTTGCCGTGACGCTGCCGGATGAAACAGACGGCCGCATGATCGTCAGCATCGGTGACAGTGCTTTTTATGGCTGTGCTTCCATGGAATCCGTGAAGATCGGCAAATATGTCCGGTCGATCGGCACCTCCGCCTTTGAGGGCTGTGAGGCGCTGAAATCCGTGACGCTGCCGGAAAGCGTCACTTCACTCGGCAAGGATACATTCAGCGGATGCTCCTCCCTGACGAGCCTGACACTTTCCCCGAACCTCAAAGAGATCCCGGAGGGTATGTGCTATACCTGCGCACAGCTCGAACAGATCACCATTCCGGAGGGTGTGACAGACATCGGTCCGGAAGCGTTCTATAACTGCTGGCTGCTGTCTGACATCACGATCCCGGAGGGCATGGAGCATGTGGGAAACTATGCCTTTGCCTTCTGCGGGAGCATGACGGACGCATCGCTGCCGTCCTCGGTCAAGGCGATCGGTTCCGGCGTGTTCTGCGGCTGTGAGGGGCTGACATCGTTCACGATCGGCAAGGAGCTTGAGACGATCGGCACGCTGAATTTCATCGGCTGCAAGAATCTGACGTCCTATGCCGTGGAGCCGGGAAACAAGACCTACACAGAGCAGGACGGCGTTGTCTACAAAGCAGACGGCAGTGTGCTGTTTGCCTATCCTGCGGGCAATCCGGCGGAGAGCTTTGCTGTGCCGGA
>CAMNDR010000010.1 GCA_946535685.1 uncultured Clostridia bacterium
AATCTCATCCAGGTATTTGAGGAGATGCAGGCGGCGGATCACAGCCGCTCCATCCTTATCATTTCCCATCAGGAGCGCATCCTGAACATCGCAGACGAGATCATCGTCCTGTCGGACGGCCGTGTCAAGGCACAGGGTTCCCGGGACGAGATCATGCCGCAGCTCAGCGGAGAGGATGCCGCTGTATCCGCATGCGAAATGCTGCAGTAAGGAGGTATTTGCAATGATTCAGATGGATCCGATCCAGCTCAGACTGCTCAAGGAGGTTGCCGATCTGCATGATGTGCCGGAGGGCGCCTATAATTTCCGTGCGAACGGCGGACTTGCCGGCCGCAGAACGACCGAGCATATCGACATCACCACCAAGACCGATGTCTCCGGCATCGACATCCGCATCAAGGACGGCACCGTGAACGAGAGCGTCCACATCCCGGTCGTGCTCAGCGAAAGCGGCATGAAGGAGACGGTCTACAATGACTTCTATATCGGCGAGAACTGCGATGTGCTGATCGTGGCCGGCTGCGGCATCGACAACTGCGGCAAGCAGGATGCGGAGCATGACGGCGTCCACCGGTTCTTTGTCGGCAAGGGCTCCAGGGTGCGCTATGTGGAAAAGCACTACGGTTCCGGCGACGGCTCCGGCAAGCGCATCCTCAACCCCGTGACTGAGGTCTACATGGAGGAGGACTCCACCATGGAGATGGAAATGGTGCAGATCAAGGGCGTGGATTCCACCGAACGCACGACGCTTGCGGAGCTGAAAGCCGGCGCCAAGCTCGTTGTCCGGGAGCGCCTTATGACCCACGGCGAACAGCAGGCGCTCAGTATTTATAAGGTGTCCCTCAACGGCGAGGGCTCCAGCGCAGATGTCGTATCCCGTTCCGTGGCAAGAGATACGAGCTATCAGAAGTTCGATGCCTGTATCATCGGCAATGCCGCCTGCCAGGGGCATACCGAGTGCGATTCCATCATCATGGACAGCGGCCGCATC
This sequence comes from uncultured Clostridia bacterium, assembly GCA_946535685.1. GTDB lineage: Bacteria > Bacillota > Clostridia > Oscillospirales > Ruminococcaceae > UBA3855. The sequence goes on from CAMNDR010000010.1 coordinate 992, forward strand.
TTAGCGGTGCCTTCGCTGGAAGCGAACCATGTGGATGCCGCCCTCGTGCATGAAGCCGCCATCGGCAAGATTGCCGGCGACCAGATCATCAAGCTCATGACCCTCGGCCTGACGGAGGCCGAAGCCGAGGAGCAGATCATCAACGGCTTCCTGAAATAACACCGCTCTCCTGACGAAACCCGAACATGGATTTCTGTGTTTCAGTGAAAAAAGAGCTTGACAAACCCCGCAGGATGTGCTATAATAGGTGAAAGCATTGATGAGGATGCTGCTAGGCACGGGGAGTTCCCCGCCTTGCAAAAGAGAGCGGCTGCCATAGGCTGAGAGCGGCTGCAGCAAAGGTGCTGTCCGGCAGATACCGCCTCTGAGCCTGCCCAATCCGCAGCGGCTGCCGCCGTTATCCGGCACATGAGATGTACCCGCAGAGGGTGCATGAATTCGGGTGGAACCACGGTGAGAATCGTCCCGGAGCTATTTGAGGATAGCTCCGGGCTTTTTGTTTCCGTACAGAAGGAGGGTGATAGCATGAAGCTGTATGTTACGCTTCATGAGACCAGCGAGCTGCAGACCGATCTGCCGCTTGAGGAGGCGGAAGAGCGTCTCCGGAACGCTCTTGGCACGTACTTTTCCGGAGAAGCGCAGGAGGATGGCTTTCATCTGGAGCATGTGGACAGAAATCCCTTCCGTCCGCAGATCGCTGCCCGTCTCCGGGTCGAGGACAGCGGCACGCTCTGTGTGGCAGAGATGAAGCTCCACCAGGTCATGCTGATCTTTCTGTGTATCTGGTCGCTGGTCGTGGTCGCAGCCGCCGCCTGGAAAGGCTGGCTGCTGCTGGTGATGCTGCCCGTGTTCTGGGGCGCCGGGATCACCGCCTTTTCGATCGGCGTGCGGGATGCCAGGAATGCGCTTCTTGAGGTGCTCGATGCCGTGGAGATCATCGGCTGACAGCGCCCTGTTGTTAGGAAAGTGCTGGTTGATTCATAGATCAGCGCAGGGGGCGAAGAACCTGCGTCAGCACCAGAAAAAAGACTTTATCAAGCCATTGATAACATCAACAGCTTGATGAGAAAATAGTATCAGAAAACCATAATCACGGGGATCCCCCGTAAAAACTGAAAGGAAGATAGTCATATGCTGCAATTAACACTCAAGGACGGCTCCATCCGTGAAGCCGAGGAAAACATCTCCGCTGCCGAGGTCATCAAGAGCATCGGCATGGGCCTGTACAAGGCTGCCTGCTGCGTGAAGATCAACGGCGAGGTCTGTGATCTGCGCACAGTTCTGACGGAAAACTGCACCTTCGAGGTGCTGACCTTCGATGATCCGGACGGCAAAAAGACCTTCTGGCACACGGCATCCCATGTGCTGGCGCAGGCTGTCAAGCGCCTGTACCCGAACACCAAGCTGGCCATCGGCCCGGCGATCGACGGCGGCTTCTACTATGATTTTGATGTAGAGCATCCGTTCACCCCCGAAGAGCTGGCCAAGATCGAGGCCGAGATGAAGAAGATCGTCAAGGAAAAGCTCCCGATCGAGCAGTTCTGTCTCCAGCCGGATGAGGCACTCGCCAAGCTCAGGGAGATGGGTGAGCCCTACAAGGTCGAGCTCTGCGAGGAGCATGCCGGCAAGGGTGAGCCGATCAGCTTCTACAAGCAGGGCGAATTCACCGATCTCTGCGCCGGCCCGCACCTGATGACCACCGAGCCTGTCAAGGCATTCAAGCTCCTGTCCTGCACGGGCGCTTACTGGAGAGGCAGCGAGAAGAACAAGATGCTCTCCCGCGTCTATGGCACGGCTTTCCCGAAGGCAGCCCAGCTCGATGAGGAGCTGCAGCGCCGTGAGGATGCCGCCAAGCGTGACCACAACAAGCTCGGCCGTGAGCTGGAATTCTTCACCACCGTGGATTATGTCGGCCAGGGACTTCCCATCCTGCTCCCGAAGGGTGCAAGGGTCGTGCAGCTTCTCCAGCGCTGGGTCGAGGACTATGAGGAGGCACACGGCTGCATCCTGACCAAGACGCCGCTGATGGCAAAGCGTGACCTGTTCAAGATCTCCGGTCACTGGGATCACTACCGTGACGGCATGTTCATCATCGGCGATGCCGACGACGAGACAAAGGAATGCTTTGCGATGCGTCCGATGACCTGCCCGTTCCAGTATCAGGTGTTCCTGAACAAGCAGCGCTCCTATCGTGACCTGCCGATGCGCCTGACCGAGACCTCCACGCTGTTCCGCAACGAGGATTCCGGCGAGATGCACGGCCTGATCCGTGTGCGTCAGTTCACCATTTCCGAGGGCCACTATATCATCACCCCGGATCAGCTTGAGGAGGAATTCAAGGGCTGTCTGGAATTTGTCAAGTACTTCCTCGGTACCATCGGCCTGCTTGATTCCTGCACGTACCGCTTCTCGCAGTGGGATCCGGCCAACCCGAAGAACAAGTACGAGGGAACCGCAGAACAGTGGGATGCCGCACAGGGTGCGATGGGCAGGATCCTCGACAAGCTCGGTCTGGAATATGAGATCGGCATTGACGAGGCGGCATTCTACGGCCCGAAGCTCGACATCCAGTACAAGAACGTCTACGGCAAGGAGGACACCCTCGTTACCATCCAGATCGACATGATGCTGGCTGCAAAGTTCGGCATGGAATACATCGACAAGGACGGCCAGAAGAAGATGCCGTACATCATCCACAGAACCTCTCTCGGCTGCTTCGAGCGGACGCTCGCCTATATGATCGAGCACTTTGCCGGCGCACTTCCGCTGTGGGTATCGCCGGAGCAGGTGAAGATCATCCCGATCGCAGACCGTCATCTCGACTGGGCGTATGAGGTGCAGAAGGCGCTGCGTGCCAAGGGGATCCGTGTGGAGATCGACGACCGCAACGAGAAGGTCGGCAAGAAGATCCGTGAGGCAACTCTGGAAAAGATCCCCTACATGCTCACCATCGGTGACAATGAGGTAGAGGGCAAGACTGTTTCCGTCCGCACGAGAAAGGGCGAGGATCAGGGTGTCATGAGCCTCGATGACCTGCTCGCCAAGCTCCTCGAGGAGATCGAGACCAAGGCGAAGTGATGGGGGCGCTGCCCCCATACCCCCCGGCAGGACTATGCGGCCCTGCACCCGCAGATTTAAGCTATGATAGAAGGATTTTTAAAATGCACATAAAAAAGATGCTTGCTGCCCTGACAGCGGCGGCACTCATTGGCTCTAACAGCATGCTCAGCCATCCGACAATCACTGCGCCAGCGCATATTTTTGCGCTGGCCGAGGATGAACAGGAAGAAGTGACCGTCGGTGATCTGATCTTCCTAAAATACGAGGATCACGCTGAGGTCGTGTATTGTGCAGATGATGCAGCCGAGGTTGTCATCCCGGCAGAGGCGGACGGCCTGCCGGTGACAAGAATCGGAGATTTCGCTTTTCAATCTGCATCTGTCACCTCTGTTACCATCCCGGACAGCATAACGAGCATCGGAGATGGCGCTTTCTGTGCCTGTTTTTCTCTTACCGACATTGTCATTCCGGACAGTGTGACAAGTATCGGATCTTATCTTTTCACTGACTGCACAGCTCTCACCTCTGTCACGCTTCCGAATGGTGTGACGAGTATCGGAGATCAAGCTTTCCAAGGCTGCACAGCTCTCACCGCCGTCACCATCCCGGACGGTGTGACGAGTATCGGAGATCAAGCTTTCCGAGGCTGCACAGCTCTCACCGCCGTCACCATCCCGGACGGCGTGACGAGTATCGGAGAATATGCTTTCGCTGACTGCACATCCCTCACCGACGTTACCATTCCGGACAGTGTGACAAGTATCGGCGCAGCGGCATTTGGAAAGTCCATAATCGGTGAAACGCCATGGCTTGCTGCACAGCGGGAGAAGGATCCGCTTGTCATCATCAATGGCATTCTGATTGACGGAACAGACTGCAAGGATACTATGGTTGTGATCCCGGACGGCGTGACAAGCATTGGCGAAAATGCTTTCTATCTCTGCTATTCCCTCACTGCTGTCGTCATCCCGGATCGTGTAACAAGCATCGGAGAGGGAGCCTTCAGCGGCTTCAGTGAGCAGGCAGAGATCTGGGGAAAGCCTGGATCTGCTGCAGAATCCTTTGCGCTATCCAATCACAAATCCTTCCACAGTATTGATGATCCGGAAATTTACTCCGGAATGATTTTCAGACACCGTGCGCAGCAGGAGATCATCGACTATATGAAGCAGCATCCTGTTGCATTGGAAAATGTGTCCTATGCGACGGAGCCGGATCTGAATGCGCCCTATGCGCCGGGAAAGCTGGACAGTGCCACAGAACAGAGTGCGCTGAATATGCTCAATACCTTCCGGTTTATTGCCGGACTCGATGAGGCGGCGCTTTCAGAGGAATACAGCCGTGAAGCACAGGGAGCTTCGCTTCTCTGCGCTGTGAGCAGCAAATGCTCACATACGCTTGGACAGCCATCGGACATGTCTGACGAGTTGTATGAGGTATGCTCCAGAGGAAGTCACCGCAGTAATCTTGGCGAGGGACATTCCTCGCCGGCTGCTTCGGTTCTCGGTTATATGGAGGATACCAGTCCTCTGGAAAACATCCAATCTGTCGGCCACCGCCGCTGGTGCCTGAATCCTCAGATGGAGAAGACAGGTTTTGGCTATGTGGAAAATATGACGGCAATGTATGCGTTTGATCGGACGCATCCGCTGGATACGTTTGGTGTCTGCTGGCCGGCAGAGAACACACCAGTGGAGCTGGCGCCGAGCGTGTGGAGCTTTACTGCCGGTGTTGAGATTGATGAAAACGCAGATGTTCAGGTGACATTAACGAGAGAAAATGACGGAAAGCAGTGGCATTTCAGCAAAACAGGATCAGACGGGGACTTTTATATCGACAATCAGAGCACTGGTCAGCCGGGATGTATTATTTTCCGTCCCGACGATGTAGGCGGTTATCGGGCAGGAGATGTTTTTACGGTCTCCATCACCGGTACGAAACAGTCTCCGAGCTACACTGTCCATTTCTTTAAGACCGGATTTCCGGAGATGGCTTTCGCTGCAGAAGGGCAGCTTGGCGATGTGAACGGTGACGGAGCAATCAACGCCTCCGATGCCGCCGTCATTCTGATCGCCGCCGCAAAGCTCGGTGCGGCCGATGAAAGCGGCCTGACCGCAGCGCAGGAGGCTGCCGCCGACATCAACAGCGACCAGCGCATCAATGCCTCCGATGCAGCAATCATCCTGCAGTACGCCGCCACTGTCGGCGCCGGCAGCACGGACACGCTTGCGGAATACCTCTCCAAGCGCAAATAAACGTCTTTTCCACCCTGTGCTGTGCATGGGGTGGGATTTTTCTGCCCATGCGCCCGCAAAAAGTCCACTATAATGTCGCAAATTGCACAATAACATACATATTGTGAATTTAGTCAAAAGTGTAACATATTCCCTAAAAATTTTCATAATTTCAGAAGTGTTTTTTGCACAAAACTATTGATTTTGTGAGATAGTTTTGATATACTATAGATAAATTCAACCGCAAAAAGCGGTCAAGAGAGGGGAATACCAATGAAAAAACACACGCTCACTGCACTGGCGGCTGCGCTATGCCTCCTGTGTACCGGGGTGCCTTTCACCGGCATCACCGGAGAGACCACCAGCTTTTCTGCATCAGCTGCGGATGAAGAAAAGCTCACATCCGGCGCTCTGACGTATGCTGTTGAGGACGGCACCGTTGCGATCACCGGATTCGACGGAAGCACCAAATCGGTTCAGATCCCGGCCAAGATCGACGGCATGCCCGTTGTCCGGATCGACGACATGGTCTTCTATCAGACCGGCATCACCTCCGTCACCATTCCGGAGGGTGTGACCTCCATCGGCACCGGAGCTTTCTGGCACTGCGGAAACCTCACGGATGTCAAGCTGCCTTCTACGCTCACGACCATCGCACGGTTTGCGTTCAACGACTGCAAATCGCTCGACTCGATCTCGATTCCGGAGAGCCTGACTTCCATCGGCAAGGATGCATTCACCGCAACCCCGTGGATGGAAGCACAGATGAAAAAGTCTCCCTATGTCATCATCAACGGCATTCTGGTCGATGCTTCTGCTGTTGTCAGCAATGTCCGGGACGAAGTCAAGGAAGCCCGTGACAAGGCAGCGCAGGAAGCCGAGGAGCTCGCTGAGTGGCGCAAGCCCGGCAAGCACAACGGGATCATCACCAACCAGGTGGGCTATTTCCCGGATCTTGTCAAGAAGGCCACGCTTGTGACCGATGAGACCGAGGCGATCGACTTCGAGCTGCTCGACGAGAGCGGCAAGGCAGTGTTCTCCGGCAAGTCCACGCCCTTCGGCTTTGACAAGGCATCCGGCGACAATGTCCAGATCATCGACTTCTCCGCTTTCAAGACCGAGGGCATCTATACCCTCAAGGCAGCGACCGGCGAGACCTCGCAGGCATTCAAGATCGGCATTCTTGATACCTATTCCGGCCTGATGTACGATGCCCTGAACTATTTCTACCAGAACCGTTCCGGCATTGCCATCGAGTCACAGTACATCACCTCCGGCGACGCCGAGAAGCTCGCACGCCGTGCAGCGCATAACCCCGATGTTGCGACGATCCAGCAGGTGTTCGGCTATGAAGGCTCCGAGGGGACCCAGGATGTCACCGGCGGCTGGTACGATGCCGGCGACCACGGCAAGTATGTGGTCAACGGCGGTATCGCCCTCTGGATGATGCAGAACCAGTACGAGCGTGCTGCACTGAAGGGCACCGCTGCTGCCTATGCAGACGGCACCATGAAGCTCCCGGAGAACGGCAACAGCTACCCCGACCTGCTCGATGAGGCACGCTACGAGATGGAGTGGATGCTCACCATGATGGTGCAGGACGGTGATTACAAGGATATGGCCTACCACAAGATCCATGATGCCAAGTGGTCTGCACTCGGCCTGGATCCGGCAGATGATGTTTTCGAGCGCTACCTCCTGCCGCCTTCCACGGCTGCAACGCTCAATCTTGCCGCCTGCGGTGCACAGGCTTACCGTCTCTGGAAGGATCTGGATCCGGAGTTTGCGGAGAAGTGCCTGACTGCTGCGAAGAAGGCCTATGCTGCTGCGCAGAAGCATCCCGATGTTTATGCTCCCAACAAGGAGCACGGCGGCGGCGGCGCTTACGGCGACAGCAATGTGACCGATGAATTCTACTGGGCAGCGTGTGAGCTGTTCATCTCCACCGGTGATAAGGCATATTATGACGATGCCAAGGCATCCGATCATGCATTCAATATCAAGACCGACGGTGTCAGCGGCGTCTTTGACTGGGGCGGCACAGCAGCACTCGGCTCCCTGTCTCTGCTGCTGCATCCGGATGCCGTCTCTGAAACAGAGATCGCTTCCGTCCGTGACAGCCTGACCAAGACGGCGGATGTCTATGTGGATCATGCCAACTCCCAGGGCTACGGCATTCTCTACGGCGGCTACACCGACAAGAACGACTACATCAACTACGTCTGGGGCTCGAATTCCTTTGTTGTAGATGACGCCGTGATCCTCGCCTATGCCTATGACGAGACGGAGGAGACCAAGTATCTCAGCGGCATTGTCAGCGCTATGGACTATATCCTCGGCAGAAATGCCCTCGACTTCTCCTATGTCACCGGCTACGGTGAACACAGCGCCCAGTATCCGCATCACCGCTGGTGGGCAGTGCTGGAAAAGCCGACCTTCCCGAAGGCGCCCTGCGGTGTTCTGTGCGGCGGCCCGAACTCCGACATCGCTGACCCCGCCATCAAGGCGACCGACTGCATGCACGGCGAAACGCCGGCGCAGCTCTGCTACATCGACAGCAACCAGGCCTATTCCGTCAACGAGTGCGCCATCAACTGGAATGCACCGCTTGCATGGGTGACCGGCTATCTCTGCGAGCAGAACGGCGGCATTGCCGTGAGCCAGCCCTCCGGCGGCCAGCAGCTCCCTGAGCCGCTCAAGCCCGAGGAGATCCCGTATCCCGATATCATCGTCACCATCCCGGACGGCGTGAAGGTCATCGGTGAGCAGGTCTTCGGCAAGGAAGGCGGCTATGTGCAGGAAGTCAAGCTCCCTGACAGCGTGACTGCCATCAGCAATGAGGCCTTCTATCGCTGCGGTTCCCTGGAAAGACTCAACATTCCCACAGCCATTGAGTCCGTCGGCGACAGAGCCTTCGGCGATACACCATGGCTCACACAGATGCTCGAAGAAACGCCCCTGCTGATCTTCAACGGCATCCTCATCGACGGTACGACCGCCGAGGGCGATGTGGTTGTTCCGGACGGTGTCAAGAGCATCCTCGGAAGCGCCTTCAAGCTCAATGATGCCCTTACCTCCATCACCATCCCCGAGGGCGTTGTGCGCATCGGCCCTGCTGCCTTCCAGTCCTGCACGGCGCTGACCAACGTCAAGCTCCCGGAGACACTGAAGACGATCGAGCACGATGCCTTTGCTGACACCGGCATCACTTCGATCACCATTCCTGCAGCCGTGACAACGATCGGCGACCAGGCATTCATCAACTGCACATCCCTCCCGGAGGTCACCCTTGCCAACAAGGATGTCTCCATCGGCACGGAGGCATTTGGCTGCACCTCGACCTTTACTTCGACAGGTCAGTACTCCTACCTCTTTGTACACCGTGTCATCGAGGACTTTGTCATGAACTGCTACAAGGATTCCACGGCGGATACCTATGCGACGAAGACCGGCCTGCAGGTGAAGTACCTCGACGGTGCTCCCGCGACAGATCCGGACGGCGTTCTCTACGGTGATATCAACGCCGACGGCAAGGTCACCATCATCGACGTCATCTCGCTGAACAGACATCTCATGATCAATGAGCCGATCTCCAAGACCGGCCTGAAAAATGCAGATGTGGATAAAAACGGCACGATCGACGAGGTGGATTCCCTGAATATCCTCAAGGCAGTTGTGGAAATGGTGACACTTCCCGTCTGAGTGCTGTGCAGCCCGCATGCATCAGCCTTCGCCGGCAGTGATGATGTTCTTCCGCTCAAGCAAGATCAGGCTCCTTGCGCAAGCACCCTTGCCAGAAAATCCTCACTGCACACCCCCGGCGGACGGTTGTAGCGTGACAGCCCGTAGAGACAGCGTTTGTCCCGGGTGATATAATTGGGCTTCTCATAGCACGTCAGCGTGCAGGTAAAACCAAGTTCCTGTAAGACCGGAATGCTCTCCCGACAGATAAAGCCATATGGATAGGCGAACACTGTCGGGGTGCATCCGGTCTTTTCTCTGCACACAGTCTGCACCTGCTCCAGGTCATGCCGGAGCATGGCGGCATAGGCCTGAGGATCCTCACCGGCACGGATGGAACAGCCAGCCCGTTCCTCATTGCTGTGCAGATCCCAGGTATGGCTCCCGATCTCAACACGGCCGGAGTCCAGCAGCGCCCGGACATCCTCCCACGTCAGATAGGAATAGCGGTCCACATGCGGATCGGCCGGTGCCAGCTCATCGGTATAGCGCCCCACAACGGACACCACAGCGCACATATCATACCGTTCGAGCAGCGGCAGGACAGTGGACAGATTGTTATAGAACCCGTCATCAAACGTCAGCATGACCGGATGCGCCGGGAGCGTTCCCTCGCCTCGCGTGTAGGCGGAGAGCTGCGCTGCGGAAACGGTCTCATAGCCCTTGCTTTTCAGACAGCGCAGATCATCCTCGAACTGTGCCGGTGAAAGCTGATAATCGCCGCTGCCGTTTTCCGTGATGCTATGGTACATGATGACCGGCAGGAACACGCCCTCCTGCGGCGGCTGATATGCCCGGACGGCTGCGGAGCACAGCAGCCAGACGGCGAGGATCACGGCATCGAGAATCAGAAACCACTGCAGCTTCCTGGTTTGACAGCAATGATACACAAGGCATCCCTCCGGTCGTCAGATTGTTTTGTGCAGTTCATCCCTCTACCCTATGCCGAAAAAGGCCGGAATTTGCATGTCCGG
>CAMNDR010000011.1 GCA_946535685.1 uncultured Clostridia bacterium
AGCAGCTCACGCTCGATGTGGGCGAGAATATCTACGGCTTCGGCGAGAAATTCACGACCTTTGTCAAGAACGGCCAGAACGTGGAGATCTGGAACGCCGACGGCGGTACATGCTCCGAACAGAGCTACAAGAGCATCCCGTTCTATCTGTCCTCCAAGGGCTACGGCGTGTTCGTCAACAGCACCGGCAAGGTCAGCTATGAAGTCGCATCCGATACCGTTTCCAAGGTCAGCATGACACTGCCGGGCGAGGAGATCGAGTACTTTTTCTTTTCTGGCGGCGGGGAGCCCTCTCCGGCAGACGGCCGTGCGCTGGAACGGGTGCTGATGAAGTATACCGACCTCACCGGCAAGCCGGCACTGCCGCCGGCGAAGTCCTTCGGGCTGTGGCTGTCCACGTCCTTCACCACGGATTATAATGAGGAGACGGTCAACAGCTTTGTGGACGGTATGCGGGAGCGGGATATCCCGCTGAATATGTTCCATTTCGACTGCTTCTGGATGAAGGGCTATGAATGGACGAATTTCGAGTGGGATAAGGCATCCTTCCCGGATCCTGAGGGGCAGCTCAGACGCCTGCATGAGCGGGGGCTTGGTGTCTGCGTCTGGATCAATCCCTATATTTCCCAGCGCAGCAGGCTCTTTGACGAGGGCATGGAGCAGGGCTATTTCATCCGGAACCGTGACGGCTCCGTGTTCCAGACCGATCTCTGGCAGCCGGGCATGGCGATCGTGGATTTCACCAATCCGGCAGCCTATACGTGGTTCGGCGATCATATCCGGGCGCTGCACCGCATGGGCGTGGATGCCATCAAGACCGATTTCGGCGAGCGCATCCCGGCTGACTGCGTCTATTTTGACGGCAGCGACCCGATCGCAATGCATAATTTCTATACCTATCTCTATAACAAGTGCGTCTTTGAGGCGCTTGAGGACGAGACCGGCAAGGGCAAGGCGGTGCTCTTTGCAAGAAGCGCCACGGTCGGCGGTCAGAAGTTCCCGGTACACTGGGGCGGCGACTGCTCGGCAGAATTCACGTCCATTGCCGAAACGCTCCGGGGCGGGCTTTCGCTCTGCGCATCGGGCTTCGGCTTCTTCTCGCACGATATCGGCGGCTTCGAGCAGACCGCAACAGCGGATGTCTACAAGCGCTGGTGCGCATTCGGACTGATGTCCACGCATTCCCGCCTGCACGGCTCCACCTCCTACAGAGTGCCGTGGGCGTATGAGGAGGACGATCCGTCAAATCCGGAGAATGCATGCGCTGTGCTGCGCTTCTTTGCGAAGCTGAAGGGGCGCCTGATGCCCTATCTGTTCGCACAGGCCGTCAAGACCCACGAGACCGGCATCCCGATGATGCGCCCGATGGTGCTGAGCTTTGCGGATGATCCGGCGGTGCCGTCGCTGGACAGACAGTACATGCTCGGTGACAGCCTGCTCTGTGCGCCGGTCATGAATGCCGAGGGTACGGCGGATGTCTATCTCCCGGCGGGGCGCTGGACGGACATCATCACCGGCGAGACCTTCGAGGGCGGACGCTATATCCGCAGGAAGTGCAGCTTCCTGGAGATGCCCGTGCTGGCAAGGCCGGATTCGATCATCGTCAGCGGCAATTTTGCACAGGATGCGGTCTATGACTATGTGCAGGATGCGGAAGCGGTGATCTACAATCTCGGTGACGGCAAAACGGCTGAGGCAAAGATCTATGACAGCGAGGCCAAGCTTGCCGTCACGATCACAGCGACCCGCACCGGCGACAGCATCAAAGTGACAGCGACATCGACCGACAAGACCTTTACCGTGTCTGTTTTCAATGGCGGGGAGCCCCCGCTGGCAGGTGCTTCCCAATGCGGCGATGCCGCAAAGGTCAGCGTCAGATCTGCGAAAATGGGCGGCGGCGTGACGAAAGTAACACTTTAACATATTACTATGGGGTGTGGGGCGAAGCCCCGCAAGCGGGTCGAGGGTGCGCAGCACCCTCCCAACCCACCTCCCCCTTTGGGGGAGGTGCCGCCGACAGGCGGCAGAGGGGGCGGCTTGCTGCAGGCTGTTTCCTTTACAGCAAATCTAACCGGAATGGGGGAGAATATATCATGTCAAAGAAAAATGAACCCAAGTACATCTGGCGTGACCGGAAGCGTACACTGTTCGGGCTTCCCTGGTCGTTTACCATCTACTATCTGACGGAGACAAAGCTCATCCGGCGCAAGGGCGTTTTCAACATCGAGGAGGACGAGATCGACCTCTATAAGATCACGGACAAGAAGCTCGTGATGCCGATGGGACAGCGCATGATCGGCTGCGGCACCATCCATATCTGCAGCCGGGATACCGATTCTCCCGAGACCGATATCCTCAGCGTCAAGAATCCCCGTGAGGTCATGAACCTGCTGGACAAATACATCAATGCCGAGCGTGACCGCTATGGCACCAGAGGCCGTGATCTCTATGCGATGGGGCATGCGCCGATGCATCCGCATGATGATCCGGATCCCGGCGATTTCGACCATGAATAACGAGGAACAGAGAGCATGAACGTCACTGCGTACCCCCCGAAGGGGGCCGGGCTGGAAAGCCTGATCACGGAAAAGCGCTCCTGCTGGGAGCGGCTGAAAGCAGAAAAACGCCCGATCTTCATCTACGGCATGGGCGACGGTGCGGCAAAGATCATGTCGGTGTTTGCACGCTTCGGCATTGCGGTGTCCGGCATTTTTGCAAGCGATGAATTCGTGCGGGGGCATTCCTTTGCGGGCTACCGCGTCCACAAGCTCAGCGAGGTCGAGGAGATGGTCGATGATTTCGTCATCGTGCTGGCCTTTGCGGCGGGCTATCCGTCACTGGTGGAATATATCCGGGAGCTTGCCAAGCGGCACACGCTCTATGTGCCGGATGTGCCGGTCATCGGGAGCGGGCTGTTTGATTACAGCTACTGCATGGAGCATCTGCCGGAGCTGAATGCGGTCTACCGGAATCTGGCGGATGATGAATCCCGCCGGGTGTACCTGAATGTCATCCAGTTCAAGATCAGCGGCAACATCCGCTATCTCGATGCGGTGACGTCTGAGCCGGAGGAAATTTACCGGCAGATCCTGCGCCCGACCCGCAATGAGAATTATGTGGATCTGGGTGCCTACAACGGAGATACCATCCGGGAGCTGCTGCGCTATACGCACGGGAAATACAATTCCATCCATGCCGTTGAGCCGGACCGGAAGAATTTCAGGAAGCTCGTGGCCTATATCGAGGAAAATGAGATGATGCAGGTCAGCCTGTTCCAGTGTGCGGCATGGTGCTGCGACACGGAGCTGCCGTTCAGCTCGAAATCCGGCCGGCAGTCGGTGCTTTCCTCCTCCGGCGAGAGCATGGAGGCACGCAGCGTGGATACGCTCCTGAAGGGTGCTCCGGCAACGCTGCTGAAAATGGATGTCGAGGGCTTTGAACGGGAGGCGCTCTGGGGCGCTGCCAAGACCATCGGGAAATTTGCACCCAAGCTGTCGGTGGCGGTTTACCACCGCAACGAGGATCTGTTTGAGCTCCCGCTGCTGGTGCATACGCTCAACCCGCGCTATAAGCTCTATATCCGTCACCGGCTCTACATTCCGGCATGGGAGACGAATCTCTATGCCATTCCGGAGGAATAAGCCGGGAAACGGCGGGATTTTGCAGGAGTAGGATGATGAAGGCCCATAACCGGGGCATATATGAAACAGCGGCAAGAGAGAGAGGCCGCTCTGACCGCCGGAATATCCGGCATTGATTGAGGAGGCGATTCCAATGGCACATTATGCAGGGATAACCGTGGCTGCTCTGGCAGCGGTCATGGCGTTCTGTGGCGGCACGCTGACGGCAGCGGCCGCTGATACAGACGAACTGACCGGAGCCGGAGCGGCCACGGCAGCGACTGAACAGGCTGGCGAATGGGTCAGCGAAAATGGCAGACAGTACTATATCTATGCCGATGCGAACAAGGCAGTCGGCGAGGTCATGATCGAAGGCGTACCCTATCTGTTCGGCTACAGCGGCGCACTCAAGACCGACTGGCAGACCGTCGGCGGCAAGCGGTATTATTACGACCCTGCGACCGGCAAGGCGCAGCTCGGCTGGGTTTCCTATTTCGATGAGGTGTACTACGTTGATCCGGAACTCGGCAAGGTGACGGGCTTTTTTGATATTGATGAAAAGCTCTATGCCTTTGCGGAGGACGGGACTTTGCTGCGGGGTGACTTTGAGATGGACGGTGTGCATTATTATGCAGATCCTGAGACCGGAGAGCTCGGCAGCCACGTCTACAACGCCGGCAGCAAGCTCGTCAAGACGGACGAAGGCGGTGCGGTTTCGACCGGCTGGGTCGATCCGGGCGACGGCAGACGCTTCTACATCCAGCCGGAGACCTGTGAGCCGGTCTACGGACTGACGGTCATCGAGGGCGAGGTCTACTACATCACGCCCGAGGACGGCGCTGTGCGGGGCACGGTGGAGATCAACGGCATCCCCTGCCATTTCGATGAGGAGACCGGCGCACGGACAAGCGGCTGGTTCGAGTATGACGGGGCACGCTGCTATTTCGATCCGGAGCTGCAGTCCACGCTCTGCGAGAGCTTTGCCGAGATTGACGGCAAGCGGTATTATTTTGATGAAAACGGCCGCATGGTGACCGGACTTGTGCAGGTGAATGAGGCGCTGTACTGCTTCGGCGGGGACGGCGTGATGCAGACCGGCACCATCGAGACCGACGGCGTGCGCAGAGTGTTCGGTGAGGACGGCGCAGCGCTGGAAGGATGGCTGGACAAGCAGTACTACAGCGGCGGCGTGATGGCTTCCGGCTGGACGGAAATTGACGGCGATACGTACTATTTTGACGAGAACGGCGTGCTCTGCACGGGGCTTGCCGAACTGGAGGACGGGCGCTATTATCTGGATGAGAACGGCAGACGGCAGACGGGCTGGATCGAGCTTGACGGCACAAAGTACTATTTCCAGGAATCCGGCAGCATGGCAGTTTCGGTCAGGCTGCAGATCGACGGCGTGCGCTATGTCTTTGATGAGAACGGCGCAGCGGCTGTGGAGGAGATCCCGGATGTGCTCGATGTCATCAGCTACAAGCAGACGGATGCACGCTGGAAGAACGCTAACCTTGGCGGCTCGACCATCGGCAAGGTCGGCTGTCTTGTCACCTCGATGGCGATGCTCCACAGCTATACAACAGGCGTGGAGACCACACCGGTCCAGATGCGTGACATGCTGAAATTCTCAGGCGGCGGCGGTCTGGCGAGCTGGAGCCTGATTACAGACCTCGGCTACACGGTCGAGACCTACAGCGCAGGCGTTTCTCAGGCGAACATGAAGCATATCTATGAGCTGCTGCGGGACGGAAAGCCCGTGGTGCTCGGCTGCAAGAAGGGCTCCTCCGGGATGCATTTCGTCATCGTCACCGGCTACAAGGGCGACGGCGTGACCTTCAGGGCAAGTGATTTTACCATCAATGACCCCGGTTATTCTTCCCGCTTTACACTGGCGGATCATCTGGCGGAGTATTCTTCGCTGTATAAGCTGGTTTATTGATGCAATGTGCCGCATTCCGGACTTTTACGGGATGCGGCAGTTTTATTTGACATTTTCCGCAGGATATGCTATACTGGTAGAGGCAATTGCTGAGAAGCAAACGATCAGGACAAAATTGATGTGAAGGAGCAAATGTATGCAGCAGATTTTTCAGCCGGCAGATATTCTTCTGCCCGATTTTTCGGAGATCAACGCTGAGCAGTGGAGCGTGATCGCCTGCGACCAGTTCACCGGGGATCCGACATACTGGGAGCGCACCGAACAGATCGTCGGTGATGCGCCCTCGACACTGCGGATGACATTGCCGGAGATCTATCTGGAGGAGCCGGATGTGATGGAGCGCATTTCCGCTATCCATGAGAATATGCAGCGCTACCTCGATGCCGGCATTTTCAGGACGTATGAGAATGCGATGGTCTATGTCGAGCGCATCCAGGGCAACGGCATCCTGCGCACGGGTGTTGTGGGCAAGGTGGATCTGGAAGCCTATAACTATGAGCAGGGGAGCAAATCGCCTGTGCGTGCGACGGAGTCGACCGTGCTGGAGCGCATCCCGCCCCGCATGCGGGTGCGTGCCAAGGCACCGCTGGAGACCCCGCATATCATGATCCTCATTGACGACCCGGATGACAGCGCCATCGGCGCCTGCACGGCGGCAAAGGATTCGATGCAGGTGCTCTATGATACGCCCCTGATGAACGGCGGCGGCAGCATTGTCGGCCGGCTGATGGACGATGCCGCACAGGCGGCGTTCCTGGAAAAGCTCGATGCCGTGATGACGGCAAGCGGCGAGCTGCAGCTTGCGATGGGCGACGGCAATCACTCACTCGCAACGGCGAAGGCATGCTATGAGGCACTGAAAAAGTCCGATCCTGCGAGAGACTGGAGCAATCATCCGGCACGCTATGCGCTGGTGGAGCTGGTGAATCTGCACAGCGAGGCGCTGCAGTTTGAGGCGATCCACCGCATCATCACGGCCACCGATCCCGGAAAGATGATGATGGCGCTGGTGCGTGTGCTGGGACTTTCCGAGGAGGTGTCCGGGCAGCCGGTGACGGTGGTGCAGAACGGCGAGAAGCGCACGCTCTACATCCACAAGCCGACCTCGAACCTGGCAGTCGGCAGCCTGCAGAATGCGCTCGATGCCTATCTTGCGGCAAATCCCGGCAAGATCGACTACATCCACGGCACCGAGACCGTTGAGCGTCTTGCAGCAATGCCGGATGCGATCGGCTTCCTGCTGCCGGATATGGACAAGGCAGACCTGTTCCCCAGCGTCCAGAAGGACGGCGCCCTCCCCAGAAAGACCTTCTCGATGGGTCATGCGGAGGATAAGCGGTATTATATGGAGGTACGGGCGATACAGTAAGCATGAGAAAGCGCTGGCCGGAGGGTCAGCGCTTTTTATTTATTTCTTGCGGTTTACTATCGTTTTTACTGTTGTGCCGTTGGGGTATTGGGTGACTGAGTGCTTTCCTGCCGAAGTATGAACCTTCATAACCTTTCGGCCAGTTTTGGTTACTTCTGCACTCATCTTATCGCCGGGCTTTGAAAGTATTCCGAAGATTTTTGCGAGCAGTCCCATAAATACAAACCTCCTTTGATCGAAAATCGACTTCGTCTAACGCATCAATTTGGCTGCGGAGCGTTATGGCTGTTTTGTTTAGAATTGATAAGTTGAATATAAAATTCCCGCTTTTCATCCCAGCTGTCATGTTCTTCTTTTGACCATCCATCATCACAATGAAGTTGATTGGCTTTTATGATCGCTAAATCATAGTTTTCATTGATAATAGCCTGTTCTACTTCGTTTTCTATTTGTTGCAAGTGCTTGACTTTTTTGTTGTGCTTCATACTTGGCAACAGCATCATCGAGATAGAAAGCATCAAAAGGCCAATCGAAACGGCAAAAAAGAGCACAAAATACTTGTTCTTATCCTTGTTTTTATATTTCTGGAATTCGTATTCCTTATCCTGCAGTCTCTCCTGATGTTCCATCTCTTTGATTTTAACTCTTGCATCGTATGCTGCATCACTTAATTCGGTAAGTACGACTTTTCCACCGCAGTATAGGCAAAAGAATGTATCAAGGTCGTTCTGAAGTTCAAGAGTACCGCCACAGTGCGGACAAGTGATGGATCTAAGTTTGTCGTCCATATGGAGCCCTCCTTAAACATAACAAATTGTCGAAATGGCCATATTGGATTTGTCCGGTGTTTAAAACTCTTATTATATTATACAATATAATAAGACTGCTGTCAAGATGATTTTACATTAAATATTGGTTTATAGAATAGTTGCAGGGCCTTTTGATCCATTCCTCGCCGGATTTTTGACGAACAGAACGCCCTGCATTTGTGCAGGATGCACAAAGAAGATGAGGGAAATTCAGCGGAAGCATGTGCCGAAAAGGGCTTGCCATCAGCCGGAAAATATGGTATAATGTACTTAGTGTTCTGTGGGATCAGCCATGATAATACAGAATGACAAAACCAGAAAAGGAGTAATCACTATGCAGAAATTCGGACATTTTGATGACGCCAGGAAAGAATACGTCATCACTTCCCCGAGAACACCCTATCCGTGGATCAATTACCTCGGAACACAGGCTTTTTTCTCCCTGATCTCCAATACCGCAGGCGGCTACAGCTTCTATAAGGATGCCCGTCTGAGAAGAATCACACGCTATCGCTACAATAACGTGCCGATCGACATGGGCGGCCGCTATTTCTATATCAAGGACGGCGATACCATCTGGAATCCCGGCTGGTCCCCGGTCAAGACGGAGCTCGATTTCTACGAGTGCCGCCACGGTATGGGCTATACCATCATCACCGGCAAGAAGAATGACCTCAAGGCTGAGGTGACCTTCTTCGTTCCCCAGAACTATGACGGCGAAGTGCAGCAGGTCGTGCTCACCAATGAGGGCAGCGCTGCCAAGACCTTCAAGTTCTTCTCCTTCGCTGAGTGGTGTCTGTGGGATGCACAGGATGACTGCACCAACTTCCAGAGAAACTTCTCTACCGGCCGTGTTGAGGTCGTTGGTTCTACCATTTACCACAAGACCGAGTACCGTGACCGCCGTGACCACTTCGCATTCTATACCGTCAATGACACCATCGACGGCTATGATACCGACCGTGATTCTTTCATCGGCCTGTACAACGGCTTCGGCGATCCGCAGGCTGTCACCGCCGGCAAGGCAAACAACTCCTTCGCAGACGGCTGGTCTCCAATCGCTTCCCATTATAAGGAAATCACCCTCCAGCCCGGCGAGACCAAGACCCTCGTATTCATCCTCGGCTATGTGGAAATGCCGGCGGACAAGAAGTTCGAGGCAGACGGCGTGACCATCAACAAGGAAAAGGCACTTGCCATGATCGACAAGTACAATACCCCTGAGAAGGTCGCTGCAGGTCTGGCTGAGCTGCGTGCTGCATGGGACAAGCTCCTCGGTATCTTCAATGTCAACACACCGGACGACAAGGTCAACAGAATGGTCAACATCTGGAACCAGTACCAGTGCATGGTGACCTTCAATCTGTCCCGCTCCGCTTCCTACTTCGAGAGCGGTATCGGCAGAGGCATGGGCTTCCGTGACTCCAACCAGGATATCCTCGGCTTTGTTCACCAGATCCCGGATCGTGCAAGAGAGCGTCTGATCGACCTCGCTTCCACACAGCTTGAGGACGGCGGCTGCTATCATCAGTATCAGCCTCTGACCAAGAAGGGCAACTCCGACATCGGCGGCGACTTCTCCGATGATCCGCTGTGGATGATCCTGTCTGTCGGCGCTTATATCAAGGAGAGCGGCGACTGGGGCATCCTCGATGAGCTGGTTCCGTATGACAACGATGCATCCAAGGCGAAGCCGATGCTCGATCATCTGACGGTTTCCTTCTATCATATCGTCAACAACCTCGGCCCGCACGGACTGCCGCTGGCAATGCGTGCTGACTGGAACGACTGCATCAATCTGTCCTGCTTCTCGGATACGCCGGGTGAGTCCTTCCAGACCTACACCAATCCGAAATTTGCAGCAGAGGGCGGCTATTCCAAGGTGGCTGAGTCCGTGATGGTCGCTACGCTGTTTACCTATGCAGGCCCGACCTATGTCGGCATTCTGAAGCATCTGGGCAAGGATGATGAGGCTGCCAAGGCACAGGCTGAGATCGACAAGATGAAGGCAAATGTCATGGAATCTGCCTTTGACGGAGACTGGTTCCTGCGTGCCTATGATGCAAACGGCAACAAGATGGGCTCCAAGGAGTGCGAGGAAGGCCAGATCTTCATCGAGCCGCAGGGCTTTGCGATCATGTCCGAGATCGGCAAGGAGCAGGGCGCTGACAAGAAGACCCTGGCTGCCATCGAGGAGCGTCTGAACACCAAGTATGGTCTGGTGCTGAACAATCCGGCATTCTCCAAGTACTACATCCAGTACGGTGAGATCTCCACCTATCCGGGCGGCTACAAGGAGAACGCAGGTATCTTCACACACAATAACGCTTGGATCATCTGCGCTGCTGCCTATGCAGGCGAGGGCGATCAGGCATTCAAGTACTACAGCGAGATCGCTCCGGCATTCAACGAGGAGATCTCCGATCTGCACAAGACTGAGCCGTATGTATACGGTCAGATGGTAGCCGGCAAGGATGCTTCCCGCTTCGGCGAGGGCAAGAACTCCTGGCTGACTGGTACTGCTGCATGGAATATGGTTGCGATTTCGCAGTATATCCTCGGCGTACAGCCTGATTTCGACGGTCTGAAGGTAGATCCGTCCATCCCGCACGAGTGGGACGGCTTCACAGCGACCCGTCAGTTCCGTGGTGCGACCTACAACATCAAGGTCGAGAATCCGAACCATGTCTGCAAGGGTGTCAAGTCCCTGACGGTTGACGGCAAGGCTGTTGACGGCGTTGTGGTTCCGACCTTCGACGGCGGCGAGCATGAGGTTGTCGTTGTTCTTGGCTAAATAGTGCATATCGTGAGAGGGGAGCATGGCTCCCCTCTCAGCTTGTCGTGGTGCTGACGCACCGGTGAGCGCCCCACCCCCAACCCCCTCCCCGATGGGGTAATGTCATTAAGCTAAGAAATGAAAGAGAAGGAAACGGGAGTATGCAAGAAGCAATATGACATACTCCTGCCCTTAATCTTCTAAAAAAGGGCACGACGAAAAGACAGACCCGAGATC
>CAMNDR010000012.1 GCA_946535685.1 uncultured Clostridia bacterium
CGGCTATGGCTGGGCGCCGCCGCCGATCACGCAGCAGATCGTGAAGATCCACCAGTACATCATCATGAGCGCACCGACCGTGAGCCAGTACGCCGCCATCGTCGCCCTTGAGGAATGCGAGGAGGACGTGGTGCGCATGATCAAGGAGTACAACCTGCGCCGCCGCTATCTTGTGGAGGCATTCAACCGCATCGGCATGACCTGCTTCAATCCGGAGGGGGCATTCTATGTATTCCCGTCCATCCAGTGTACGGGCATGGACAGCGAGACCTTCTGCGAGAAGCTTCTTGAAGAAGAAAAGGTCGCTGTGGTACCGGGCAATGCCTTCGGTGAGAGCGGCGAGGGCTTTGTGCGGGTATCCTATGCCTATTCGCTCAAGCACCTGATGACCGCCGTAGAGCGCATCACAGCGTTCCTGGAGCGCCACGGAGGCAAGGCATGAAGCGGATGACGCTGCAGACAGCCGCCAAGATCAACCTGTCCCTCGATGTGACAGGGAAGCGTCCGGACGGCTATCACACCCTGGAGAGCATTTTCCAGAGCGTGGACATTTATGATACGGTCGGCCTGACCGCAGAGGAGGGCGAGGGCATCTCGCTTTCCTGTGATGCGCCGGGCGTGCCGTGTGACGGGCACAATCTGGCGTGGAAGGCAGCGGAGGCGCTGCTGCAGGCGGCAGGGAAGCGTGCAAAGATCACCATTACCCTGCACAAGGAGATCCCCTCCGGTGCGGGCATGGGCGGCGGCTCCTCCGACGCGGCAGGCGTGCTGTGGGGACTGAACGAGCTGCTCGGCTGCGGCTTTACCAATGCGCAGCTCCGTGAGATCGGCGTGAAGCTCGGTGCAGATGTGCCGTTCCTGCTGCTCGGCGGGACAGCCTATGCGGAGGGTGTGGGCGAGGTGCTCACATCGCTGCCGGCAGTGCCGCCGCTGCGGCTCATCATTGTCAAGGGCACGCAGAGCGTGTCCACGCCGGCAGCCTACAAGGCGATCGACACGCTCGAAGCACCGTCACATCCGGACACAGCCGCCATGCTGCAGGCGATCCGGACGGGCGATGCAGCGCTTTTGAAGCGAAGCTGCGGGAATCTGTTCGAGCAGGCGATCGACTGCAGCGATGTAACCCGTGCCAGACAGCGCCTTGCGGAACTCGGGGCAGAATATGCCGTCATGACCGGCAGCGGTGCAGCGGTGTTCGGCATCTTCCCGGAGGATCTGCCGGAGGCACGGCTGACAGAAGCAGTGCAGACGCTTGGGCAGGAATTTGCCTTTGTGCGGCGCTGCGAACCGACAGAAAGACAGTTTTTGATCCCATAAAGGAGTCATTATGAAGAAAAGACGGCTTGCAGCCGTGACCGCAGGCATCTGTCTTGCGGCATTTCTCCCGGCAGTTCCTGCACAGGCGGCGCATGTCGGGAGCATCCGGACGGCAGACGGCATCCTGATGCAGGCGGGCGATCCGGAGCCGGTGGAGGAGACCTTTCCCGAACGCTTTGATCTGCGGGAAAAGGGGCTTGTGACCTCTGTCAAGAACCAGGGCAGCTATGGCATGTGCTGGTGTTTTGCATCGCTGTCGGCGCTTGAGGGCAATCTGCTCCCGCAGGATCCGGCGGTGGATCTTTCGGAGTGGCATGCGGCCTACTACACCTATTCGGATGTGTTCGGCTTTTCAGAGCCGGGGACGGATGCTGCCGACAGGCTCAAGGGCGGCGGAAACGGCTATATGCTGGCACCGACGCTCACGAGATGGGTCGGCCCCGTGCCGGAGTCGCTGTTCCCGTTCGGGGACTACGATGTCCTGCAGCCGGATGCACAGGTCACGGATTTTTATGACGATGCGGTCTGTCATGTGTCAGAATTCTGCTTCCTTGCGTATGATCCGGAGGATGAGAGCTTCCCGGACCAGTGCAGCGCGGTCAAGCAGGCAGTGTATCACGGAAATGCCGTAACGATGAACTATCTCAACCGTTCGGCATCGTATACGGCAACCAAGGATGCGTTCTACAATGACGGAAGTGCCATGACAGGCAGCTATCATGCTGTCTCCATCGTGGGCTGGGACGATGCATTCCCTGCCTCCCGCTTCCGGGACGATCCCGGGCAGGACGGCGCATGGCTCGTGAAAAACAGCTGGGGGCCCGGCTTCGGTGAAAACGGCTATTTCTGGATGGCCTACGGCACCGCCGGCGTGGTGGAGGCGTATTACCTGGAGCAGGAACCGGCGCAGAAGCATGACGGCATGATGATGTACGATGATTATGGCATGTGGACGGCCTTTTCCGAGAAGGATGAGGATGACTGGGCACGCTGTGCAAACGTGTTCACCGCACAGGAGGACACCTGCATCACTTCGGTGATGTTCTGCACCACCGGTGCGGATGACTATTCTGTGAGCATCTGCAAGAATCTGCGCAATGCCGGCCGCCCCGACAGCGGGGAGCGCTTCGGAACAGTCAGCGGCCGTTCTGAATGCGCCGGGTATCACACGGCCGATCTGTCAGAGCCGGTCCCGGTGCAGGCGGGTGAGACATTTGCGGTCATGGCGGAGTTTTCCGGCGAGCCCGGACAGCACATCGCCTGCGAGGGCTTTATCCGGAACACCACAGAGCATGCGGACGGGACGGTCGATGTCGATCAGACCATCCACAGCGAGGAACAGATGACGGCCACGCTTGCCGCCGGCCAGAGCCTGTACTGCACAGACGGGCGGAACTGGCATGATATGTACGATGAGGAGCCGGTCGAGCTGACATCCCGGAACGGCGATGACAAACTGACCTCCTACATCCGGGTCGGCAATATCTGCCTGCGGGCACTGACACAGAAGCAAGGGACTGTCCTGTTTTCGGAATATGCAGACAATGTTCCGGCGGGAACGCAGCTTACGCTCTCGGCGGTCGGTGCGGAGGAGATCTTCTGCAGCATCGACGGCGGCGCAGAGCAGCGCTATGAAGCGCCTATCGTGATCGACAGCGCCTGCACTGTCACGGCGCATGCCGTGTCCGGCGATACGGTCTATCCGCCGTTCACGCAGCAGTACACCATCCGGAGAGCGCAGCTCTCCAGCGTGCTTGAAACGGGCAGCGGGAAGTATCTGACCTTTGAGCAGCTCGATCCCCAGACCTATACAGCAGTCTGGACGGGCAGCCGTGCGGATCTCATGCCGGTCACGTCCGGCACGATCACAAGCGATACAGAGACACTTGCATCCGGCACGATCACCCAGGCGGACAATACCCGGCCTGCCCTGACGATGACTGTCAGCGGCGAGGGAATGGAGGACAGCCTGTATGTGATCTATTTCACGGAGGATTATAGGGGCGATGTGAACCTGGACGGTGCCGTGAATGCGTCCGATGCAGCGCAGGTGCTGATCTATGCGGCGGCTGCAGGCGCCAATGCACTCACGCCGGAGAAAACGCCCGATGCGGCATGGCTGCAGCGTGCGGACTGGAATGCCAGCGGCGATGCGAATGCATCCGATGCTGCCCTGATCCTCATTGAAGCGGCCAAGCGGGGCGCCTGAACTATGATAGAACCAAGAAGGAGACACTATGCTTACAGAATTATTGAAGGAATACATTGACCCCATGCTTGTCAGTGCGGCGGCAGCATTTCTGCTGACGCTGCTCGGGCTGATCTTCGGCAGGCGCTTTCTGCCGAAGGATCAGGGCAGAGAATTTGCCGTCAACGGTGAAAAATCCCGCGGCAAGGACAGAGGTGCCGGCCTCATCCTGATGCTGGCGCTGATCGTGGCGGCGATCCTGTTCGTGCCGCTTTCGCTGGAATATGTGATCTATCTGGCGGCGATCTTTTTTGAGATGCTCAGCGGCTATCTCGATGATGCATCGGAAAAGCCGTGGGGCGAGGGCATCAAGGGCGTGATCGACCTGGTGATCGCCATCGGAGTTTCCGTGACGGTGTATCTGTACCACGGCAGCACCGTCCAGATCCCGAGCCTTGGCCTGACGCTCACCATCCCGGCGGTTGTCTACATCATTCTGGGTGTGATCCTCATCTGGACGAGCATCAATGTCACCAACTGTGCGGACGGTGTGGACGGTCTGTGTACCTGCCTGACGATCACGACCTTTGGTACGGCATGGATCTTGCTGCGGTTTGCGGAGCAGAGCAATATGGCAATGCTCATCTGGCTGTGCGAATTCGTGCTGATCGCCTATCTCTGGTTCAACTGCTCACCGAGCAGCATGCTGATGGGCGATGCCGGTTCCCGTGCGCTCGGTCTGCTGATCGCCCTGGCGTTCATGATCGTCGGCATGCCGTTCCTGTTCATCCCGTGTGCGCTGGTGCTGCTGATCGACGGCGGCCTTGGCCTTGTCAAGCTGACAGTGCGCCGTGTCACAAAGTCCCAGACCTTCATGGAGAAGGTGCGCACGCCCATCCATGACCACATGCGCAAGAAGCACAACTGGAGCGATACCCAGGTGGTAACGAGATTCACGCTCGTGCAGGTGCTGCAGTCCGTGCTGGTCATTCTGATGCTGACGTATTATCTGAAGAAATACTAACAAACTGCCCCCTGCAGGGTTTCGCGCCTGCGGGGGCGGTTTTGCTTTGTGACTATGCCACAATTTTGCAGGAAGCATTTGTGCAGATGGGAGAAAAAATGTGCATAAGCCGAAAAATGCTTGTATTTTTTTTGTGTGTTTGTATAATAAATATATAGAATGCACAGCGATATGTTGGATCGTGGAAAAGGAGGATATCATATGAAAAGAAGGATTGCAGCAGGATTGACGGCGCTTGCGATGCTGGGGACGGCTCTGCCGGTGATGGGAACGGATGAAGTCAGCATGATGGCATATGCGGCGGAGACCTCCGGCACATGCGGTGAGAATCTGACATGGAAGCTGGATGGAAACGGAACACTAACGATCTCAGGTACGGGAGAAATGTATGACTACGAACAGTTAACGAGTTACCCAATGTACACTACGCCGTGGACAGAAGCAGCATTTTGGGAAGAAATTGATGCAATCAAGATCGAGCCGGGTATCACGAGCATCGGTGATTATGCATTCGCTCCGTGCAGCGCTTCCTCGGTGACGATCCCGGATGGCGTAACACGGCTCGGGAGCCACTCGTTTTTCGGTCTGAAAATAACCTCCGTTGAAATCCCGGACAGTGTGACGCAAATAGAGGACGGGGCGTTTTCGATGTGCGGTAATCTGACCTCGGTGGAGATCCCGGACAATGTGACCACGTTGGAAGCAAATACGTTCTTTTGCTGTGACAGTCTCGAAACCATCACGATCCTGAATCCGAAATGTGAGATTTACCGATCCGGCAAGACCATCTGTAATTCACTGGATGAGAATGATGATGCACCGGTTTTCATCGGTACCATCAGGGGCTATGACGGCTCCACAGCAGAATCCTATGCGAATGCCTATGGCTACAAATTCGAGTCTCTTGGTGCCGCTCCTATGAATCCCAATGAGCAGTACATGACGATCGTTGGAGGTTATCTGATCTCGGCAGACGGCTGCAAGGGAGATGTTGTCATCCCGGATGGTGTCAAGGAAATTGGCTCCTATGTATTCAGTCAGAACAAGGACATCACCTCTGTGACGATCCCGGACAGCGTGACGAGCATTGGATATGAGGCATTTTTCGCATGTTCCAATTTGAAGGAGATCCATATCCCGAGCAGTGTCAACTACATCGGCGCCCGTGCCTTCGAGCAGACACCGTGGCTACAGGAGCAGGAAAAGCAGAGCAAGGAGTTTGTCATTATCAATCACATTGCAGTTTCTATCGTGTGGAATGCTGATACCGCCAACAAGACCACTTTTGTTGTTCCGGAGGGCGTGGAGGATATGTCTCCGGAGCTGTTCTGGGCAGTTGATATGGTCAGCAGTATCACACTCCCGGCCAGTCAGAAGTATATCCGGGAAAAGACATTCAATATGTGCATGGGCTTGAAAACGCTCACGATCCTGGATCCGGACTGCGAGATCTTTGATTCTGGGGAAACGATCTGCAGTATGGATGAGTTTGATCCGAAAACCGACGATATGAAAACCACCTTCAACGGTACCATCAAGGGCTATGACGGCTCCACTGCAGAGTCCTATGCGAAGAAGTACGGTTACAAATTTGTAAGCCTCGGCGCAGCACCCGCACCCACCGAACAGCCGGAGCCGATGCTCGGCCTCGGCGATGTCAACGGCGACGAGACCGTCAATGCCTCCGATGCGGCGACCGTGCTCATCGCCGCTGCCAAGATCGGCGCAGGCGGTGACTCCGGCCTGACCGATGCGCAGAAGACCGCTGCCAATGTCAACGGCGATGAGGCGATCAATGCCTCCGATGCAGCGCTCATCCTCGTCTATGCCGCCAAGATCGGTGCCGGTGAGAGCCTGACGATCGAGGAATTCCTCGATTCTCAGGAAACGGAGAAGCAGATGAAGGAATATGCCGCTGCCGTTGTCAAGCTCGTCAATGCAGAGCGTGATAAGGCCGGATTGGATCCGGTCTACATGGCACCGCTGCTCGATGAGGTGGCGCAGAAGCGTGCCGCAGAGCTGCCGCTTGCCTTCAACGCCGAGCATACCCGTCCCGATGGCCGTGCATGCGATACGATCCTGACGGATTACAAGGTGCCGTTCATTTCCAACGGCGAGAACACCGCCATTGCGGATACGCCGGAGAAAGTCATGGAAGTGTGGATGAACTCGGACGGCCACAGATCGAACATCCTGCGTGAAAAGCATGAATACCTCGGTGTCGGCGTAGTGAAACAGGACGGTGACCTGTACTGGGTACAGATCTTCACCGGCGGAAAAACGATAGACGGCGCCTATCTTCCCGAATAACACAGCCAGCCTCCCGGCATGTACCGGGAGGCTGCTTTATCGCTTTAGCGCCGTGATCTCATCCGCCAGCGCCCGGAACAGCGGCGCTGCGGTTTCATTTCCATAGCCGCCGTCCTCAACCAGCACCGTGACGGCATATTTCGGATCCTCAATGGGAAAATACCCCGTGATCCAGGCGTGGCAGTATTCCTGCCCGTCTGCATCAAAGCGCCCGGTCTGGGCGGTCGAGGTCTTGGCGGCAGCGATGACAGTTTGGGGTACGGCGTTGGAATTCTCATTCTCATTGATCGCCGAGATCATCATGCCCTGCAGATAATATGCCGCCTGCCGCCGCAGTGCATAGGCATACATCGGCGGTTTCTCATCGAGCACCGTTTTGCCGTCCGTGGTGAATCCCCGCACAAGCCGTGCAAGCGGCATGCGTCCGTTGTTGGCAATGCCGCATGTCATCTGCGTCACCTGCAGCGGCGTCGCCGTGAGCAGACCCTGGCCGAAGCAGAAATTGGCCATTTCCGCCGGGAGCTGCAGATCCTTCCGGGTTGGCAGCGTGCCGCTTGCAGAAACGATGCTCCCGGAGAGGGCGATCTGTGTCCCGAAGCCGAGATCCTGCGCTGTTGTGAGCATGATCTCCGGATCAAGCAGTTCGCTGAGCTCCACAAAATAGGTGTTGCAGGAATAGACCATTGCCTGCCGCATATCCACCGTGCCATGTCCCCGCCAGTCATGGCAGCGGAAGGTCTGACCGCTGATCTCTGTCCTGCCGGTGCATTCTGTCTCAAAACCGAGGATGCCTTCCTTATAGGCAGCCGCACAGGTCACGAGCTTGAAGATCGAGCCGACGCTGTAGGCGCACAGGCAGCGGTCGATCAGCGGACTGTCCGGATCATCGAGCGCCTGCACAAGCGCTTCCGGATCATAGGACGGGAAGCTCGCCATCGCCAACACATCGCCGCTCTCCACATCCATCACGACAACAGCGCCCTTCGGGATATCCAGCCCCTCACAGAGCTTCTGGATATCCGCATCGAGCGTCGTCACAAGGGACGGATTGCAGCCCTGTGCCTGCCGGACAGTGACCGGCTCTCCGAGCAGTGCGTGCCCCCGTGCATCCACGGTATAGGTCACGCTGGCCGGATCCTTGCTGCCCCGCAGGATCCGGTCATAATCCAGTTCCAGTCCTGTCACGCCTCTGCCGGCCTGCGTATAGCCGAGGACATGCGGGGCGAGCATTGTGCCGCTGCGCTCCGGCAGTGCCAGCACGGGGATATCCTCGCTGTCCGGTGCTGCATCTACCCTGCAGAGAAAGGGCTTTCCGCTGCGGATCCCTGCGAGAAGCGGCGAGACCTGGGCTGTCTGCTGCAGCAGCGCAGCAATGCACTCCGGTGTTGGGGTGACAGCGGCATAGAGCGCCGTTCCCTGGTTGTTCAGCTTCTGCAGATGCCGGTCATAGATCGTCCCGGAGGCCTGTCCGGCGGTGAGGACGGTCTGGCTCTGCCGGATGGCAGTCTCCGTCAGATCGGCGCTCTGCATCTGCAGGATGATCGAGAGCGCCAGCATCAGGCACACAGTCAGACAGGCCGTCCTGACGATCAGCAAGCGTTTGCGCATAAAAACCCTCCCTTACCAGCTTAGTGCCAGTATGGGAGGTTTTGACGTATTTATACATCATCCGTCTTTCTTGGCGTTCTGGAACGCCCCCCGGAGCACCTCGGAAAGATCCTTTCCATAGAGCTCACACCATGCATACAGCTCTTCGAGCGTGAGCGTGCCGGGAGTGTTGTAGCGGCGGCGCACTGTTCTCTCGGAGATATCGAGCTTTTGGGAGATCTCCGAAAAGTCCTTTGCTCCGCTTCTGCGCCACATGATGAGGTTCAGCTTGATAGCATCTACAAATTTGTCGTAGCTTTCTCGGTCTTCGATTTTCATGATAATCCTCCTATGCCTCGAGCAAAATCGTGAACGGTCCGTCATTGCAGAGCCTTACCTGCATTTCAGCACCGAACACACCGTGTGCCACACGCTTTACCTGCGGACGGAGCTGCTCCATGAAGACCTCATAGAGCCGCTCTGCCAGAACGGGTTCACCGGCATGGCAGAAGCTCGGGCGGTTTTTCTTGCAATCAGCATACAGGGTGAATTGAGAGATGACCAGTACTTCGCCGTCAACGTCCTTCAAAGAGAGATTGGTCTTGCCGTCTGCATCGGAAAAAATGCGTATCTTGACCAGCTTATCGGCCAGCTTTTTTGCCGTCTCTTCCGTATCGCCTTCACCGACACCGAGCAGGACGACATAGCCCTTCCCGATCTCGCCGACGACCTCGCCGCCTACGGAAACAGAGCCTTCCGTGACTCTCTGAACGACCAGTTTCATTCCAGTACCCTCTCCTTTGATTGTTAGCCATATTAAATATACTGCATCGCAGGGGATTTTGCAAGAGGTTTTACAGAAAATCGTGAAAACTGACAAAAAAATAAGAGGTAAACTATCAAATACGCCGATGGATCCTTTTCTTTCGATTTTGATATGTCACTTTCGGGAAAGCACTTGATTTTTCTGTCAAAGTACTGTATAATGAAAACAGAGTCCTGCGCTGCAGGCTCCAAAAGAGGTGAACGATCATGTATTATGCAACGATCGGAGCGCTTGCGATTCTGGTTCTCCTTATTGAAAACAACGATATTCTGCTGAAACGCAGCAGGAATGCGCAGAATCCTGCATGGAAGGATTATTACCGCTTCCTGATCGCAGTGCTGGTATATTATGTCACGGATGTCCTGTGGGGCATCATCGAGAGTTTCAAGCTCGCAGTGATGCTGTACATTGACACGACGCTCTATTTTATCGCCATGGCATGCGGCGTTCTGTTCTGGACGCAGTTCGTGGTGAGCTATCTGGGCGAAAAGAACCGGTACGGGCGATTTTTACGGTATGCAGGGCGGATCTTTGCCTGCGCGGAGATGGCGCTTGTCGGCCTGAATCTGTTTGTTCCGATCCTGTTTTCGGTGGATGCACAGTGTGTTTACCGGGCAAATCCGTTCCGGTATGTCATGCTGACAGTGCAGATCCTGCTGCTGCTCCTGAGTGCCGTGCAGGCATTCACGGCGATCGCCAGGGGCGCTTCTGCAGCCAAAAACCGCTATCTTGCGATCGCATTGTTCGGCCTGATCATGGCACTGTTCCTGTCGATCCAGCTCTGGTATCCTTATCTGCCGGTGTATTCGGTGGCCTATCTGCTCGGTACCTGTCTGCTTCATACCTTTGTTGTCAATAATGAGAAGGAGGAGTACGAATCCGAGCTGGAACGGGCGGTTGCACGGGAAAAGCAGCAGTATGAGGAGCTGGTCAATGCCCGTGTGCTGGCATATAAGGATGCGCTGACAGGCGTGAAGAGCAAGCTGGCATACCTGGAATATGAAGCAAAATGGGACAATATCATCCGGGAGAAAGCCGAGGCGGCATTTTCGATCGCCGTATTTGATGTCAACGGCCTCAAGCACATCAATGACACCCTTGGGCATGAAAAGGGCGATCAGTTCATCATTGATGCATGCATGATGATCTGCAGGCAATTCAAGCACAGTCCGGTGTTCCGGATCGGCGGCGATGAATTTGTTGCCCTGCTTGAATGCGAGGACTATCAGAACCGGGCGGAGCTGATCGAGAGCTTTGACCGGATGATGGACGAGCCGGAAAGCCCGGATCAGATCATCATTTCGATGGGCGTGGCGGATTTTGATGCATCGCAGGACGGCGGATTTCACGATGTGTTTATCCGTGCCGACCAGAAAATGTACGCGCGTAAGCACG